>CAJZJY010000009.1 GCA_916050055.1 uncultured Streptococcus sp. | reverse complement strand
CTCACCTTTAAAGCCTCAAAAAGGGAGTAAGGAATAAATTCCTAACTCCCTTTAATTCGCATTTAATACGATTCCCCATTACTGCTATTATAGAATCCGAGATTTTTCCGAATATCAGGCCTCAGGGGGAGAAGGATAAATAAAAAGGTTAATCCTTTCTTGAATAAGAGAGTGCGACAGGTGTGTGCATGCCACGTTCTCTGACGCGGGGAAGGGAAAACAGGGAGTGTGTGCTAGTAATGGGTGCAAATAGGGAAAGTGCTGGGCCGGAAAAAAGGGCAAAGAAAAAACGGATGAGGATTCATCCGTTTTATTGTATTTTATGAAAGAAGAAGGTGAGCGAGAGTAGGTCTGCGCTGCCTCCTGGGCTCAAGTTACGCTCGATAAGAACGTTGTCGTAGTCCTCGAGTCGGTTTGCTAGTTCAGTTTCTGTTAGGGGTTGGGCTTCTTCAAATAATTGTTGTGCTTCTTGTTGCACTTGTTTATACGCATCGATTCCGCCGCGGTGAATAAGGTTTCCGTCTTCTACGAAAGTCATCAAGTAGAGAAGAAGGAGTAGGTCGCGGTGACGTGGTGTGTGCGTGTGTAGTGTATTGTAATAGTCGAGGGCTTTTGCAAGGCTTGGGTATCCTGTTGCTGCTTCGCCTCGAATGCCTGTGATGCCATGTTCGACGTAGAGTTTTTCACCGTAAGACAGGTGCTCTTTTTGGTCGAGGTTGGCAAAGTCCACTTCGATGAGGTGGCGCGTCATTAGGTGGCAGTAGTGCAAGGCTTCAGGAATGTTGCCATTCGTATGAGCAGTAGCCCCTAAGACGAGGGCAAAGGAGAAGTTGGCTCCTTTATGGGTATTGATATTGTTAGTGGCGGTCATCATCGCGTTTTCGGCTTGTTTTCCAAGTGCGCGAAGTTCGTTGAATAAGTCGAGCGGACTGCCGTTGTGGCGACTTCCTGCTTCGGCGTAGGCTAGTAAATAAGGACGGAGAGCTTCGATACTTTGATAGAAGGTTTCCTTTGTCATGTCCTTATGAGCGCCGACAGAAATAGGATCCACTAAGCCGGGTTTTGGCGCGAGATTGACTTCTTGTAGAAGGGCGTCTGTAGCCACTTTTGCTAAAAACTCAGGATTAATCAATGTGTAATTTCTCCATTTGTTTCAAAATAAATTGTAATGAGCGATCTAAGTGCTCGTGTGTAATCAGCGTGATTTGTTCCACGTCGTTATTGAGCATGCCGCGATAGATGAGTTTGTGTTCTTCGAGTGCTTTTGTACGGCGTTCTGAAGAACGAATCGATAAGTCGCGGAAGTAAATGACGTATGTACGTAATTCAAATACGATTTCTTTTAGACGTGTCATTTGGCATTTTTCGTAGATGAAATCATTGAAAGTCGTGAAGTTCGCAAGTACTTCGTCGACTCTATCTTCGTTGTTGAGACGTTCGCATTCTTCAAGGATGCTGTTCAACTCTTTGAAGTCTTCTTTCGTCATGAGTTTCATCGCATTAATTGTTGCCAATGTGTCGAGTGCTTTTCTAATTTCGTAAATTTCATGGGCATCTTTAATGGAAATTCCTTTTACGATGACACCAATCTTAGGGATGTGCTCTACTAGGTGCTCTTTCGTTAACTCGTTAAGAGCGTAGCGAATGGGTGTACGGCTGATGTTTAACTCAGTCGAGAATTCTTTCTCGTTAATACGCGTACCTGCAGGGATTTCTCCTAAGATAATCGTTTTACGAAATGCTTCGTAGAGCGAAATTTTAAGAGGTTTGTTTTGGGTAATATCTAAATTTTTCTTTACCGCTTGGATAATCGCTGACATAGTAGCCTCCTGGAAATTATTGTAAACATTAGAAATAGTATAAACGATAAGATGGTAAAATGCACAAAAAAAGACTTGTTAGGCTAAGCCTAAACAAGTCTTTTTCACAAATTCAATTGTTTGATTATTGTGGTAAGTATAATGGCATGTGACCCATTAATACGATTGTTACAACGAAGATTACGAAGATAACAGCTGCGTATTTAGCTGATTCTTTTTGCCATTCACCCATGTCTAATCCTGTTAGACGTAATAGTAAGTAGATGAACGCTACTAATGGGCTTAATAAGTGGAATGCTTGACCCATTAATGAAGCTAATGCCATTTGCATATCAGTGAAGCCGTATTGACGTCCGATTTCAGCGAATGGAATTAATACTCCGTAGTAGAATCCGTCGTTTGTTAAGAAGAATGTACCAGGTACTGAGATAATCGCGATGATTAATGACCAGAATCCTGCTAATTGTTGAGGGATAACTTGAACGATACTTTGAGTTAAAGCAGTCGCCATTCCAGTTCCTTGGAATAATCCCATGAATACTCCGGCACCGAATACTAGTAATACTACTTGTACTGCGTCACCAGCGTTGTCCCCAATACGTTTAGATTGAGCTTTTAAGTCTGGGTAGTTGATCATTAAGGCTAAACCTGTACCAACTAAGAATAATACAACTGGTTTAACTTCGATTGCATCGATGAATGAACCAGCAACTAACCAACCGATTAATACGATTGTTAAGATAGCGTTGATTACGAAGTTTTGCGGACGACGTTTTTCTAATACTTCAGGATCAGAAATTGTAGTTAATTCGTTTAATTCTTCTTCAGATAATTCTTGGATACCTAAACGAGCACGTTCTTTTTTACCCATTGAGCGAGCAACAAAGAAGATTACGTAAAGAACTGAAAGAATCATACCTGGTGCTAAGTAACCTAGGATATCTGCTTCTACACCAAGAACTGACATCGCACGAGCAGTAGGTCCGCCCCATGGTAATAAGTTCATGATAGTGTTTTGTAAGATAACAAGAACCCCTAAGTTCATTAATTTCATGTCTAATTTTTTGTAAATTGGCACGAATGCTGAGCAGCAGATTAATGTAGTTGTAGTTCCGTCACCGTTTAATGATACGGCAGCAGCAACGATAGCAGTAGCCATCAATACTTTCATTGGATCGCCTTTAGCGAAGCGAATCATTTTGTTAGTGATTGGATCGAATAATCCAGCGTCTAACATTGTAGAGAAGTAAAGGATTGCGAATAGAAGCATAACCCCTGTTTCAGCAGTTCCTTTCATCGCTGTTAATTTATCTTTTGAGTTATTCCCAAATAATCCTTGGCGAACTAATGTACC
This sequence comes from uncultured Streptococcus sp., assembly GCA_916050055.1. Taxonomy (GTDB): domain Bacteria; phylum Bacillota; class Bacilli; order Lactobacillales; family Aerococcaceae; genus Granulicatella. The sequence goes on along the minus strand of CAJZJY010000009.1, from coordinate 10,797 downwards.
GATGTTAGCGTCTTGGACTTGACCTGTAGCAACTAAAATAATTGCGAAAACTAATGGAATTAATACTAAAGCTGTAAATGGTGACATTTTTTTCTTCATGATAACGTACATGAAAATTGCCATCATAATATAAGCTGCAATTGTGATAACCATCATATCTTCCTTTCTTTATTAAAAAAATTTGTTTTTTTAGTTGGAGAACCGTTCAGTCGCTAAAACCTGAATGGGAGCTCCACGAACTCATTGGGTAGAATGAATTCGTTTACTTATAGCGATATCTTAAACAATATTTAATAAAAAAGATAGTGTTTTCATAGCGAAAAACAATAAAAGAACAGTTTGATGTGACAAATTGAGCATAAGATTTATATCCTATTTATAATAAAACACCAAAAGAACAGGGGAAAAACCTGTTTCTAGTTTAGGTATGACGCCGTTTTCTGTATAATAATTGCATGTAGATTATGTTGGGAAGGGAGTGAAGGAATGGGAATTCTCCAACGATTATTTGGCAAGAAGAACTCTGAAGTAACGGAACACGCATCGACGAAGTCTGCACAACCAGAATCTGAATGGGAAAAGTTAGAAGCTTTTGTACCGGTAGAAGCAGAAGAAGCTAAGCACGTCTCAATCATTGCAGCGGCGATTGCGGCCTCAGATTATCCAGAAAGCCAATTTGTGGTCAAACGCGTCCTTAAACGCAACCCAGAAACCAAGATTATCTCGGTTATTGCCTCAGCGATTGCTGCAGGTGAATCAAATGACAGTCAATGGGCTGTTAAAGAAATCTACCAAAAACGCAATTCATAATATATTTTAGGAGGAATGTTACGATATGTTACGTAAATTCAAAATCAAAGTAGACGGTCAAGAGTACCAAGTAGAAATGGAAGAAATCGGAGCAGTTGCCCCAGCCGCTCCTGTAGCACCAGTTGCAGCTCCAGCGGCACCTGCTGCACCAGCAGTAGAAGCGGCTCCAGCTCCAGCAGCTCCTGTAGCATCTACACCAGCTGGCGCAGACGCAATGCCATCTCCAATGCCTGGTAACATCTTACGTATTTTAGTAAACGTAGGAGACACAGTTACTGAAAACCAACCATTAATGATTTTAGAAGCAATGAAAATGGAAAACGAAATCGTTGCGGCTAAAGCAGGGGTTGTAGCAGGAATTCACGTTAAAGAAGGTCAAGTGGTTAACCCAGGCGACGCTTTAATTACAATTAACTAATTTTAATAACTTTCAAGGAGTGAAACAGTGGAAACATTAGTTCAAAATCTAGCGTCATTTACTTTGGGCCAAGGTATCATGATGGCTATCGGTGCCCTATTAATGTACTTAGGGATTAAAAAAGAGTACGAACCAACATTATTAGTACCAATGGGATTAGGTACAATCTTAGTAAACTTCCCAGGGACAGGGGTTCTTGACCAAGTCGTTGGTGGACAACAACAACACGGTGTCCTACAAATCTTATTCGAAATCGGTATCGAAACAGAATTATTCCCATTATTAATCTTCATCGGTATCGGTGCGATGATCGACTTCGGTCCATTATTACAAAACCCATTCATGTTATTATTCGGTGCGGCAGCCCAATTCGGTATTTTCTTCGTAGTTGTTGTAGCTGTATTATTCGGATTTGACATTCGTGAAGCAGCTTCAATCGGTATCATCGGTGCGGCTGATGGTCCTACATCAATCTTCGTTGCAAACCAATTAGCCCCTCAATTACTTGGAGCGATTACGGTTGCGGCCTACTCATACATGGCGCTTGTTCCGATTATTCAACCAATCGCTATCAAGATGGTTACAACAAAAGCAGAACGTCGTATTCGTATGACATACCACGCTTCAGGCGTATCTAAATTAACTAAAATCTTGTTCCCAATCATTATCACAATTGTGGCAGGTTTCATTGCTCCAATTTCGTTACCACTTGTTGGTTTCTTAATGTTTGGTAACTTATTACGTGAATGTGGCGTTTTAGATAACTTATCTCAAGCGGCTCAAAACGAATTAGTAAACATTGTTTCTATTCTATTAGGGATTACAATCTCAGTTAAAATGCAAGCTGATTTATTCTTAAATGTTCAAACATTAATGATCATCTTGTTCGGTTTAGTAGCCTTCATCATGGACTCAATCGGTGGTGTTGTGTTTGCTAAAATCTTGAACTTATTCCGTAGAGAAAAGATTAACCCAATGATCGGAGCTGCAGGTATTTCTGCATTCCCAATGTCAAGTCGTGTTATCCAAAAAATGGCGACAGACGAAGATCCTCAAAACTTCATCTTAATGTACGCTGTTGGAGCTAACGTTTCTGGACAAATCGCTTCTGTTATTGCTGGTGGATTATTATTATCATTCTTCATGTAATAATATAGAAGGAAAAGGAGGAAAACGATGAATTTCAACGCAGAACATTTAACACAAGCTTTCGAATTAATGGCTTTAGGGATGGGTGGAGTTTTCCTAGTATTAGGAATTCTATATGCCGTTTCTGCTCTTTTATTAAAAGCATTCCCGCCAGGTAAGGAGTAAGATTCATGGAAAATTTCATTCTCAAACGGTTATGGCTCGATCGCGATAAAAAAGCACGCCAAGATTGGGAATGGTTAATGGATCAGGCTAACCTTGGTAAAACAGAGCAGGTTGATTATACAATTGCGATTTACCATACTTCTGGTGAACCTGCAGCAACCGGTTCTTTAGACCGCAACATTTTAAAATGTTTAGTGGTTTGTAAAAAGTATCAATCAGAAAATCTGTTAACGCATCTCGTGATGGCGCTCTTAGATGAATTAAGAGAACGTTCTTATACAAATAGTTTTGTCTACACGAAGCCAAAGAATATTGTCTTCTTTAAATCTTTGGGGTATCGCGTAGTTGCCGAGACAGAAAATCTTGCCTTTTTAGAACAAGGCATTCCGTCCTTTAGTGATTACTTGAAATTGCTAAAAGAACATTTCGTAGAAGGAACTAGCAATAGTGCGATTGTCATGAATGCGAATCCTTTTACACTGGGACACCAATACTTGGTAGAAACGGCTGCTCGTCAGTCGAGCCACCTCTACGTATTCGTTGTTTCCGAGGATCGTTCGTTCTTTCATACGAATGACCGAATGGAAATGGTGAAACGAGGCGTGAGTCATCTGCCGAACGTAACGGTGCTTCCGACTAGAGACTATATGGTCTCTAGCGCTACTTTCCCATCGTACTTCTTGAAAGAGAAGGCGGATTTGGAAGTGGCAAAAGTGCAAGCAACATTGGATGCAACACTCTTCTTAGAAAACATTGTTCCAACGTTACAATTGACCAAACGTTATGTTGGTCAAGAACCACTCTCTCCAGTAACCTCCGTTTATAATGACGCGCTAAGAGCTGCTTTTGGGAGCGACTTAGAGCTAGTGATTATAGACAGACTTTCTGCCGGGGACGAAGTGGTGAGTGCGACGCGGGTGCGCGCTGCCATTCAAGACAAAAACGTAGACGAGTTGAAACAGCTCGTTCCAGCAACTACGTATCATTATTTAGAAGAAAAACATTTCATTGGTTAAAATCCAAAAGAAAAGGTGGAAACAATAATGGAAATTAAAAAAAGTGCAGTAGTCGGCACTTTGGAATCAAGTGACATCATGATCACTTTAAATCCAAGTACCGCTGGTCGAATCGACATTCAATTAGAAAGTAGTGTCGAAAAACAATTCGGAAATCAAATCCGTCGTGTGATCGAAGAAACTTTAAAAGAATTAGGGGTTACTTCAGTAGAAGTCATCGCAGTTGATAAAGGTGCTTTAGATTGCACAATCCAAGCTCGTACAGTGACAGTGGTTCACCGTGCAGCAGAAGTTGAAAACTACGACTGGAAGGAGATCGACTCATGGAACGCTTAAGAAGAACAATGATGTTCGTACCTGGTTCAAACGCAGCAATGTTGCGTGATGCTCCACTTTACGGCGCAGACTCAATTATGTTTGACTTAGAAGATGCTGTATCTTTAAAAGAAAAAGACTCAGCCCGTGTATTAGTACATTTCGCTTTAAAAACTTTTGACTACAGCAATGTAGAAACAGTTGTACGTATCAACGGTTTAGATACAACAGGTGCTTTAGATATTGAAGCAGTTGTACTAGCTGGCGTAAACGTTGTTCGTTTGCCAAAAACTGAAACAGCTCAAGATATCGTAGACGTGGATGAAATCATCACTCGCGTTGAACGTGAAAACAACATCCCAGTAGGTCGCACTAAAATGATGGCTGCGATTGAATCTGCTGAAGGTGTGTTAAACGCTCGCGAAATCGCTAAAGCAAGTGACCGTTTAATCGGTATCGCTTTAGGTGCTGAAGACTACGTAACAAACATGAAAACTCGTCGTTACCCTGATGGACAAGAGTTATTCTTCGCTCGTAGCATGATTTTACACGCTGCTCGTGCTGCTGGAATCGCTGCAATCGATACTGTTTACTCTAACGTAGACAACATGGATGGATTCCGTGAAGAAGTAGAACGCATCAAACAATTAGGTTTCGATGGAAAATCTGTTATTAATCCTCGTCAAATTCCTGTGGTTAATAAAGTTTATGCACCAACAGAAAAAGAAATTCAAAACGCTAAAGAAGTTATTTGGGGAATTCGTGAAGCTGAAGCGAAAGGTTCAGGTGTTATCTCAGTTAACGGTAAAATGGTCGATAAACCAATCGTGGAACGTGCTGAGCGCGTAATCGCATTGGCAAAAGCGGCTGGATTGATTAGCGAGGAGGAAATTTAAGATGGTATTAAATAAAGCTGGACGTGAAATTCCACAAGAATATGCAGATCAATATGGGGTATACGAAGGTGAGTTAGCTCGCATTAAACCTTATGAAGCAGCTAGCCGTAAAATCAAACCTGTTGAACCTCGTCAAGAAAAATTATTAGGTAGCATTCGTGAAGCTATTGAAAAAACTGGCTTAAAAGATGGCATGACAATCTCATTCCACCACCACTTCCGTGAAGGAGACTATGTAATCAACATGGTTATGGATGAAATTGCAAAAATGGGGATTAAAAACCTATCAATCGCTCCATCTTCAATCGCGAACGTACACGAACCATTAATCGAACACATCAAAAATGGTGTCATTACAAACATCACTTCATCTGGTTTACGTGATAAATTAGGGGCAGCCATCTCTAGCGGTATCATGGAAAACCCAGTTGTGATTCGTTCACACGGTGGACGTGCTCGTGCGATTACTGCAGGAGACATCCACATCGACGTTGCCTTCCTTGGAGCTCCAAGTTCTGACGAGTACGGTAACATCAACGGTACAAAAGGAAAAGCAACTTGCGGTTCTTTAGGATACGCAATGATCGACGCTAAATACGCTGACCAAGTAGTTGCCATTACAGATAGCCTTGTACCATATCCAAACACTCCAATCAGCATTCCACAAACAGACGTGGACTACGTGGTTGTTGTAGATGAAATCGGGGATCCTAAAGGGATTGCCAAAGGGGCAACTCGTTTCACAAAGAACCCTAAAGAATTATTAATCGCAGAATACGCTTCTAAAGTAATCACTGGTTCTCCATATTACAAAGAAGGATTCTCATTCCAAACTGGTACAGGTGGAGCTTCTCTTGCTGCAACTCGTTTCATCCGTGAATCAATGATTAAAGACGGCATCAAAGCAAGCTTTGTACTTGGTGGTATTACAAACTCAATGTGCGAATTGTTAGAAGAAGGTTTAGTTGAGAAAGTTATCGACGTTCAAGACTTCGACCACCCATCAGCAATTTCACTTGCAAACAATGCAGACCACTATGAAATCGACGCAAGCATGTACGCAAACCCATTATCTAAAGGTTCAGTTATTAACCGTTTAGACGTTGCAATTCTTTCTGCTTTAGAAGTAGATACAGACTTCAACGTAAACGTAATGACAGGTTCTGACGGAGTTATCCGTGGAGCTTCAGGTGGTCACTGTGATACAGCCTTTGCTTCAAAAATGTCAATGGTAATCAGCCCATTAGTACGTGGACGCATCCCTACATTCGTAGAATCAGTAAATACTGTGATTACTCCAGGTACAAGTGTGGACGTGGTTGTTACTGAAATCGGTATTGCGATCAACCCTAACCGTCAAGACTTAATTGAACACTTCAAAGGGTTAGATGTACCTCAATACACAATCAAAGAATTACAAGAAAAAGCATACAGCATCGTTGGAAACCCAGAACCAATCCAATATGGTGATAAAGTGGTTGCGGTGATCGAATACCGTGATGGAAGCATCATCGACGTTGTTCGCAATGTTTAATTCTTTGTTTGATGGAGCACCGGTGGATATCATGCAAATGCTTGATGCCAGAGAAAGACGTGCTCGTACCCAACAACAATTACTAGAACAATTCAACCCGTGTGTGCTCGTGTCCATCACACTCAATATTCCGGGTCCTGTTAAAAATTCAGAGGCGATTACAACCGTCTTCGCCTCTGTGATTTCTGAATTAGATGAGGCTTTATTGCCTTTTGAAAAGCTTCACCAAGAAGACTTCTCACTTGGGACAGGAATGGAATTTTACCGCGTCCTTCGCGCAGACGCACTTCCTGTAAAGCGCGCTTGTACGGAGTTTGAAGAAGGACACCCACTCGGGAGATTACTCGATATCGATGTTGTTGAAATGGCTGGAGAGACTCCAACGCCCATTTCCAGAACAGCCCTTGGAATGACTCCAAGACGTTGTTTCATCTGCAATGAGGACGCAAAAGTGTGCGCCCGTTCTAGAAAGCACACGGTCCTAGAGATGCAAGAGCATATTGCTCGCATCGTTGCAGCATACACATCCATCGAAAGACCTTAAGAAAGGAAGATATTATGAGCAAAATTATCCGTTTAACTGAAACGGTTTTGCGTGACGGACAACAAAGTCAAATCGCGACTCGTATGTCAACTGAAGATATGTTACCAATCTTGGAAACATTAGATCAAGCTGGCTTCCATGCGTTAGAAGTATGGGGAGGAGCAACTTTTGACTCTTGTATTCGTTTCTTGAATGAAGACCCATGGGAACGTCTACGTCAAATTCGCGCAGCAGTTAAAGATACAAAATTGCAAATGTTATTACGTGGACAAAACCTATTAGGATACCGTAACTATGCTGATGATGTGGTACGTTTATTCGTAGAAAAATCTGTACAAAACGGAATCGACATTATTCGTGTATTCGATGCTTTAAACGATGTTCGTAACATGAAGACATCCATCGAAGCAACAAAATTAGCAGGCGGACACTGCCAAACAGCAATCTCTTACACAACAAGTCCAGTTCATACTGTAGACTACTATGTTGATTTAGTAGGACGCATGGCAGAATTCGGTGCAGACTCAATCTGTATTAAAGACATGGCTGGGGTATTAACACCTCAAACAGGTTACGAATTAGTAAGCCGTATTAAAGAAAAAACTGATCTTCCTTTAGAAGTTCACACTCACGCTACAAGTGGTATTTCTGAAATGACTTACTTAAAAGTTGCTGAAGCAGGCGCAGACATCATCGACACTTGCTTATCATCATTCTCTGGTGGTACAAGTCAACCTGCAACTGAATCAATGGCTTTAGCACTTAAAGATTTAGGCTTCGAAACAGGCGTTGACATGAAGAAAGTGGAAGAAGCAACAGCTTACTTCAACGGCATTCGTGATAAATTCCGTGCAGAAGGAATCTTAAACCCTAAAGTAAAAGATACAGAACCAAAAACATTAATTTACCAAGTACCTGGTGGAATGTTATCAAACCTATTAAGTCAATTAACTGAACAAGGCTTAGCTGACAAATACGAAGAAGTATTAGCAGAAGTGCCAAAAGTACGTGCGGACTTAGGGTACCCACCACTTGTAACGCCATTATCACAAATGGTTGGTACACAAGCGGTAATGAACGTGATTTCAGGCGAACGTTTCAAACTTGTTCCAAAAGAAATCAAAGACTACGTTTTAGGATTATATGGACAAGCTCCAGCAGAAATTAATCCTGAAGTGAAAGCAAAAATTATCGGAGATGCAGAAGTTGTGACCGTTCGTCCAGCTGACTTAATCGAAGATCAATTACCAGAAATTCGCGAAGAGATTAAAGAATACGCTAAATCTGACGAAGATGTGTTAATGTACGCACTCTTCCCACAACAAGCCAAAGATTTCTTAGGTCGCCGCGAAGATCCATTCTACGATGTACCATTACAAACAGTAGATGTGACTTTAGACTTACAATAATTTCTAAGAAAGCTGAAAGGCTAGGCTTCGCGCCCGGCTTTTCAGCTTTTTGTGTGCTTTAAACTGTGCTATAATGAATAGAATAGACAAATGCAAAGGAAGTGAAGGAATGGGGCGTTTTAGAGAAGATATGGAAACTTATAAAAGAAATGATCCAGCGGCAAGAAGCAGCTTGGAAATTGTCTTGACGTACCCAGGATATCACGCAACGGTCTTACACCGGGTGGCACATTGGTTCCATACGAAGGCGAAAATGAGACTCCTTGCACGGATGGTGAGCGGCTTTAGCAGGTTCCTAACGGGCATCGAGATTCATCCAGGCGCAACGATTGGAAGGCGATTCTTTATCGACCATGGAATGGGAATCGTCATTGGAGAGACCACCATTATTGGAGACGACGTGAGGATGTTCCATGCGGTCACATTAGGCGGAACTGGAAAAGATACAGGCAAGCGGCATCCAACCATCGAAAACGGAGTGCTCTTATCGGCGCATTCGCAAGTCATTGGCCCCGTAACGGTTGGAGAATATGCAAAAATTGGAGCAGCGGCAGTTGTGTTAGACGACATTCCTGCACACACCACAGCGGTTGGACTGCCGGCACGAGTGGTCCGCGTCCATACACCAGAAGAAATTGAAAGAGATACGACTATCGGAGGAAATTTATGATTCAAATCTACAATACCTTAACAAGACAAAAAGAAGTATTTAAACCGATTGAAGAAGGAAAAGTGAGCATGTATGTGTGCGGCCCAACGGTTTATAACTATATTCATATCGGAAATGCACGTAGTACGGTTTCCTTTGATACGATTCGTCGTTACTTTGAATACCGCGGTTATGACGTGAATTTCGTTTCGAACTTTACAGATGTGGACGATAAAATCATTCGCGTGGCCAACGAAACTGGCATGACGGCTGAAGAAGTCTCTAAGAAATATATTGAAGCATTCTTTGAAGATACAAACGCCCTAAACGTGAAGAAGGCGACATTAAATCCAACGGTAATGAACACAATGGATGACATTATTGCCTTTGTAGCGGACTTAGTCGATAAAGGCATGGCCTATGAATCAGAAGGCGATGTGTATTTCATCACTGAAAAATTCAAAGACTATGGGGAACTCAGCGATCAACGCATCGAAGACTTACAAATCGGGGCAAGTAATCGTACAGCTTCAGAAGATGATGCGAAGAAACGCAACCCGCTAGACTTTGCATTATGGAAGAGCGCAAAACCAAATGAAATTAGCTGGAACTCTCCATGGGGCAAGGGTCGCCCAGGATGGCATATTGAATGCTCGGTAATGGCGACAAAACACTTAGGAGATACGATTGATATTCACGGTGGTGGACAAGACTTAGCGTTCCCTCACCACGAAAATGAAATCGCGCAAAGTGAATCAAAAACCGGTAAGAAATTTGCGAACTATTGGATGCATAATGCGTTTGTAACGATGGGCGAAGAGAAGATGAGTAAATCACTTGGAAACTTCGTGCTCGTTCACGACTTAATCCAACAACTTGACCCACAAGTGCTTCGTTTCTTCTTAGCAAGTGCGCACTATCGTCGCCCGTTGAAGTTTAGTGAAGCGGCTCTTCAAGAAGCTGCCGTGAACCTTGAAAAAGTACAAACAACCTTCAAGAATGCACGCTACCGTCTAGAAACAGCCGTGGATACTTTGCCAGAAGATGCAGAACGCTTAGCAAAATTCGAAGCAATTGAAGCGGAATTCCAAAAAGAAATGGATGATGACTTCAATGCTGCAAACGGTATGACGGTGTTATATCAATGGTTGAAAGAATGGAATGTGTATTTAGAACAAGAAGTCGTTTCAAAAGCAGTACTCGAAGCGCTCCTTGAAAAAGCAACGGTTCTATTTGGAATCTTCGGTATCGTTGAAAAACAAGAAGCATTACTCGATGATGATATTCAAGCGTTAATCGATGAACGTCTTGAAGCGCGTAAGGCGAAAAACTTTGCTCGCAGTGACGAGATTCGTGATTTACTAAAAGAACAAGGGATTGTATTAGAAGACACTCCACAAGGAACACGATGGAGAAGAGAAGCATGACAGAAAAAAACTGGAAGCTGTTAAATGGATTGGCCTTAGCCTATATGGGTGACGGGATTTATGAAGTGTATGTCAGAAATCACGTGATGCAAAAAGGGTTAACAAAGCCAAATCAATTGCACGCGACCGCAACGAAGTTTGTTTCAGCAAAGGCGCAAGCACGCTTGATGCAACAAATGCTGGAACAAGAAAACTTCTTAACGGAAGAAGAGTTAGAAATATACAAACGAGGACGCAATAGTAAGAGTCATACGGTGGCAAAAAATGCAGACGTAGGAACGTACCGTATTGCGACTGGTTTTGAAGCATTAATGGGGTACTTATATTTATCAGGCCAACAAGCCCGACTAGAAGAACTCATTAATTGGTGCTTACAACAAGTGGAAGGTGAATAGCAATATGGCACGAAATGAATATGCACCAAAGAAAAAATCAAGAAACGGAAATCGTCCAGACCGTGGGCGT
>CAJZJY010000008.1 GCA_916050055.1 uncultured Streptococcus sp. | reverse complement strand
TCTATCGCTGTGACTGGAGTTCAGACGTGTGCTCTTCCGATCTGAAAGGACTGAACCAAACGCACCGATAAGAACACCGATAGCAACCATTCCTGCTGAAACATAAATCAAGAATGGATTTGGATCGAGTAGGCTAAAGCTTGATCCAGAGAAGAAATCTGAACCGCCTTTATACACCCATAGGTATACTGACCATACTAATCCGATTGGAATAATTGAACCGATTAATCCAATCATACCGCCTTCTAAGAAGAATGGCCAACGAATGTAAGCTTTTGTCGCCCCTACAAGACGCATGATTTGAATTTCTGTTCTACGTGCGTAGATTGTTGCACGAATGGTATTTGAAATTAAGAACATCGCTAATGCTAACAGTCCTAAAATCACAACCGCACCAATATTACGCGCTGTTGCAATAATACGGAATAAGTTGTCCGCACGAGCTTCCCCATAACGAACACGCGCTACGTAATCCATACCTTCGATTGCTTTTGCAATGGCACTTGTTTTTTGTGGTTCCACTGCTTTTACGTCGAACGCATTACGAAGTGGGTTTGCATCATTTTTAAATAATGATAACTCTTCCCCAAAGTTCTTTGTTACGTCTTCTAACTCTTCGTCTTTAGAACGGAAAGTAACAGACTCAACGCCATCTAAGGCTTTAATTTTTGCTTCTAATTCATCTGTTTTTGTTTGGTCCGCTGCCAAATCAATAAAAACACGTACGTTTACGTCATTTTCAATATCTGAACCGATTTTATTAACGTTAAATAGTAGTGATACGAACACCCCTACGATTAATAAAATCATTGATACTGCAGAAACAGCACCAAATGTCATCAATCCATTTCTGAAAAGACTCTTGAAGGCGTCACGTATATGACGACCCATGGTTCTAATCTTCATATCCGTATTCCCCCTGTTCTTGGTCACGTACAATTTGACCATTTTCAATCGCAATTACACGATGCTTTTTCTCGTTAACGATTTGGCTATTGTGTGTTGCCATTACGATTGTTGTTCCTTGTTCGTTGATACGCTCAAGGATATCCATGATTTCCATAGAAGTATCTGGGTCAAGGTTCCCTGTTGGCTCATCGGCAATAAGGATACCAGGTGTATTTACGATCGCACGGGCAATCGCCACACGTTGTTGTTCCCCACCAGATAATTCATTTGGGAAATTGTTCATACGGTGTTTTAGGTTTACTAACTCTAAAACGTCTTCTACACGGCGTTTAATTTCACGAGGTGATTTTTCAATAACCTCCATCGCATATGCCACGTTTTCGTATACAGTTTTATGTTGTAAGAGTTTAAAGTCTTGGAAGACAACCCCTACATAACGGCGTAAGTACGGAATTTGACGATCTCTAATTTTCATCAAATCATATTTACCTACACGAATTCTACCTTTAGTCGCTTTTTCTTCGCGATACATCATTTTAATGAAAGTTGATTTACCTGCACCAGAAGGCCCTACTACATAAACGAACTCTCCATCCTTAATTTGGATTGATAAATTATTAATAGCAGTGATCCCTTTATTATATTTCTTAGTTACATTCATCATTTCAATCATAAACTCACCAGCTTTCTAATCCTTCGATATTTTAATCCACCCTATTATAGCACCCCAATATTACAACCCCTTCACATAAGATTACAAAAATATTAAAATCAGGATACGAGGAAAAGCGGTTAGAGGCGAAGACGGTTCGCGGTTTTGACGCAAGCGGTCAGAATGACCGTGCGGACAAAACACGAAAGGCTTGAGCCTCTGCTTTTCCGAGTTCAACTACTCAGGATACGGAAGTTTCACCCAATAATAATACAGATAATTAAAACGAACTTAAAACAATTTGCCTACCAACAGTAAAACACCCAGCTCTCACTAGGTGTTTCTCTACTATTATTCTTCAGTTACTTTTGTTCCCTCAAGCGTCCATTTTAAATACGCATCCATAAACGGATCCAAGTCTCCATCCATGACCGCAACAATATTTCCTGTCTCATATCCAGAACGTAAATCTTTTACCATTGAATAAGGATGGAACACATAGTTACGAATTTGAGAACCCCAGGCGATATCTTTTTGCTCGCCACGGATAGCTGCCAATTCTGCCGCCTTCTTTTCTTCTTCTAATTGGAATAATTTTGCCTTCAACATCGCCATCGCTTGGTCTCTGTTTTTAAATTGAGAACGTTGCGCCTGACTCTGCGTCACGATACCAGTTGGAATATGCGTAATACGAACCGCAGAAGACGTCTTATTAATATGTTGTCCACCGGCACCACTTGCACGGTACACGTCTACTTTTAAGTCATCTGGGTTAATTTCAATATCGATATCACCATCCATTTGCGGAACAACATCCACTGAACAGAATGATGTATGACGTTTTCCAGCTGCGTCAAATGGAGAAATACGAACGAGACGATGCACCCCTTTTTCAGAGCGTAAGTACCCGTATGCATTTAACCCTTCAATCGACAAGGTTACAGATTTAATCCCTGCTTCGTCCCCGTCTTGATAATCCACTGTTTCAACGCGGTAACCATGTTTTTCAGCCCAACGCATATACATCCGAAGCAGCATGCTTCCCCAGTCTTGCGATTCCGTACCACCAGCACCTGGATGGATTTCTAAAATGGCACTGTTCTTATCATGTGGACCGTTCAGCAACATACTTAATTCGTACTGTTGCAAGTCCTTCTCAAGAGACCCAATCGCCTCAACGATTTCCGCATGTACTTCTTCATCTGGCTCTTCTTTATACATTTCAAATAACAAACCGGTCTCTTCATGCGCTAATTCCATTTTATGGAAAGTATCATAAATAGCCTTTAATTCATTATTCTTTTGAATGACTTGATTCGCTTTTTCGCTATCATCCCAAAACGATGGTTCAGACATCTCTTGCTCATAGGCTGCGATATCTTCCTCTAAGCGATCTAAGTCAAAGAGACCTCCTATAACTGATAATTTGTTCGTTCATGGCCTCAAGCGCATTTCTAATTTCACTAATTTCCATATTGACCTCTTTCTAAAAGAAAACGGCGAAATGCTTCGCCGTCTCCCTTTGTTATTAAGCTTTTTCTGAATCATCGTCAGAAGTTCTGTCATGACCTGTAGCCACTACACTACGAACTCCTTGAATTTGTTCACGTTGTAAGTTTTGACGAATTTGAGATTTCATCAAGATACGTGTTACATCATAGTCGATTGCAGCAATCATTTGTTGGAATCGTTCGTAACCTTCTGTTTGGTACTCTGTTAATGGATCGATTTGAGCGTATCCACGTAAACCAACGCTTTGACGTAATTGGTCCATATCATCGATATGATCTGTCCACTTACGGTCAACCACACGTAGGATAACTACTTTTTCGAACTCAAGCATTTGATTGTCGCCATTCAATTGCTCTTGTTTTTCTTTGTAGATTTCCATTGCTTTTTCGTTTAAGATGCCTTCGATTTCAGCAGCTGATTTGCCTTCTAAATCGCTAATTGAAAGTTCATCTGGAGCACAGATTGAGTTGTGAGCAAAGTCCACAATTCCTTCTAAGTTCCACTCTTTTTGATCTGTCAATGTATGACTTTCCACAACACGGTGAATTGTACGACGGATCATACCTTTTGTCACTTTTTCAAGTGATTGATCTTCATTAATAATTTGTAGACGTTGTGAGTAGATGATTTCACGTTGTTCACGCATAACCTCATCGTACTCTAGGACGCTTTTACGAGTATCGTAGTTGTTCCCTTCAACACGTTTTTGTGAAGATTCTACTTGTCTTGTTAACATCTTACTTTGGATGAAGTTATCATCGCCTTCATCTGTTAAGTTTAGACGTTCCCAGATTGCTTGCATTTTTTCTCCACCGAAACGTTTCATCAAATCATCTTCTAATGATAGGTAGAATTGTGTTGCACCTGGGTCCCCTTGACGTCCACTACGTCCACGTAATTGGTTATCGATACGACGGCTTTCGTGACGTTCTGTACCGATTACGCAAAGTCCACCAAGTTCTTTCACGCCTTTACCAAGCTTGATGTCAGTACCACGTCCGGCCATGTTTGTCGCGATTGTTACAGCGCCACGTTGACCAGCTGACATGATAATTTCTGCTTCTTTAAAGTGGTTTTTCGCATTTAATACTTCGTGCGGAATTCCTTCTGCACGTAACATGTTTGAAAGCAATTCACTTGTTTCAACGGCAACCGTACCGACAAGGATTGGTTGACCTGCTTCATGACGTTGTTTGATATCTTGAACAACCGCACGGAATTTACTACGTAATGATGGGTAGATTAAATCGTGGCCATCGATACGTTGAATTGGACGGTTTGTTGGAATTGCAATAACGTTCATGTTGTAGATTTCTCTAAATTCTTCCTCTTCAGTCTTCGCAGTACCTGTCATCCCTGACAATTTACGATACATACGGAAGTAGTTTTGGTAAGTGATTGTCGCCATTGTCTTAGACTCGTTTTCAACTTCAACGCCTTCTTTAGCTTCAATCGCTTGGTGAAGACCATCTGAGTAACGACGACCTTCCATGATACGTCCAGTAAATCCATCAACGATTTTAACTTTACCTTCATCCACCACATAGTCGATGTCGCGTAACATAATGTAGTTCGCACGTAAAGCTTGGTCGATATGGTGAACAAGCGCTGAGTTATCCACGTCATAAAGGTTTGGTAAGCGGAATGTTTGTTCAGCTTTGTTAATCCCTTCGTCTGTTAATGAGATTGTTTTAGAAGTTAAGTCGATTGTGTAATCTTCTTCCTCTTTTAATCCTTTCACAAACATATCGGCACGTTGGTATAACACTGTTGATTTTTCAGCTTGTCCTGAAATAATCAATGGCGTACGCGCTTCGTCGATTAAGATTGAGTCTGTTTCATCGACAACTGCATAGTTCAATGGACGTTGTACCATTTGTGATTTGTAAACCACCATGTTATCACGTAAGTAGTCAAATCCTAATTCACTGTTTGTGCTGTAAGTGATGTCTGCTGCATATGCAGCACGTTTTTCTTCTGAAGACATTCCTGTTAAGTTTAACCCTACAGTCAAGCCTAAGAAGTTATATAACTCACCCATTTCGCGAGCGTCACGAGAGGCTAAGTATTCGTTTACTGTAACTACGTGAACGCCGTCTCCTGATAATGCGTTTAAGTATACAGGCATTGTCGCCGTTAACGTTTTACCTTCACCGGTACGCATTTCCGCAATATTCCCATCATGAAGTGTAATCCCACCCATGATTTGAACTTTATATGGGAATAAGCCTAATACACGTTTAGCTCCCTCACGTACTAAAGCGAATGCTTCAGGAAGTAATGCATCTAAAGACTCCCCTTGGGCATATCTTGCTTTATATTCTTCTGTTTTTACTGGAAAATCAGCATCTTCTAATGCAGCCATTTGAGATTCTAACGCAATTACTTTATCCGCTAGTTTTCCTAAACGACGTAATTCACGCTTATCATTTTCAACTAACTGTCTCAAAAAATTTGCCATTTAATTAACTCCTTTTTTATTTTCACCATTATTTTTAAATCGGTGAACATTTTAAATCTCATAAAAGTACTACAAATAGGTGGCTACACCTATTGCATCTTATTCATTTTACCATTGTTTAGCTAATTAAGAAAGCAAAAAAAGGCGACTTTTTTCAAAGTCACCCGATTTTTTTACATTTTTACGTCAAAGAAACCCAATTTCCTATCCAAACGGAAAGTTGTTGTTGCTTTAACTCCGTTTTCTTTTCGCTAAAACTAGCGCCATTTCTATTCACAAAAAAAGGTGGCTTAAAAAAGCCACCTAAAATTTTATTAATTTGTTTCAATCAAACCATATTTTCCATCTTTACGACGATAAACAATGTTGGTTTCGTTCGTTTCAGCATCTTGGTAGATAAAGAAGTTATGTCCTAACATGTTCATTTGAAGAACTGCTTCTTCACTATCCATTGGTTTCAAATCAATTCGTTTTGTACGAACGATTTCTAATCCTGTTTCGTCCTCTTCAGGCACTTCTGGAAGTGGTGGTAACACAATATCGAATCCTTTTTCGCGAGATTTACGATTGATTTTTGTTTTATGTTTACGAACTTGTCTTTCAAGTTTATCGACTACCAAGTCAATACTTCCATATAAATCAATTGAAGTTTCCTCGGCACGTAGAACTAAATAAGGAAGTGGGATCGTAACTTCAACTTTTGCAGTCTTTTCAGTGTAGACTTTCAAGTTGACATATACAGTCGCATTAGCAACGTCAGTAAAGTATTTTTCTAATTTGCTAATTTTCTTTTCTGCGTATTGACGAATCGCTTCTGTGACCTCAATATTTTCTCCACGGATATTATATTTAAACATAATACTCTCCCCTTTCATCTGGAAAACCAGATTTGAAGAAATATCCTAAGGACCACTCTTAGGAATTGCTTCGTTTGATTTCTATAGTTTTATTATAAAGCATGCAAAGGGGTTTTACAACCGTTTTCAAGAATTCCTTCATTAAGAATTGTTAAGGAAAAACGGTATTTTTGAGGACTTTTCTTTGGAGATATTTTGTTTTCATGAGATGAAACATCATACAGCATTGAAGATTAGAATCATTCCCAACAAGAATCGTTTATCCCAAAAATCTCCTCATCCCCAGTAATGTTCTTCCCTATTCTAAGAAATCTCAGATTACTAGTTAAAACAACACAGAATCTCCATTGACAGAAATCGTTTTCAACGATATAGTGAAGTTATAAACAAACTATAAAGGAGTTATGATTATGGAAAAAGTATTTGCTAGTCCGTCTCGTTATGTTCAGGGGAAAGATGTTCTTAAAACTGGTCTTTCTCACGTTTTGGCTCTTGGGGATCGACATCTCCTTCTTTGCGACCCTATCGTTTATGATTTAGTCGGTAAAGAACTAGAAGAGAATCTCGTAAAAGAAGGCGCGTTTGTCCATCGTGAAATCTTCCATGGTGAAGCAACTAATGATGAAGTTCGCCGCGTTGCTGAAGTTGTGAAGGAACATCAACTAAACGTAGTCATCGGTTTAGGTGGAGGTAAATCGATCGATACAGCCAAAGCGATTGCGGATGACTCAAATTGTCCGGTAGCGATTTTACCAACAATTGCTTCAACGGATGCTCCAACTTCTGCACTCTCTGTAATTTATTCAGCAGAAGGCGTGTTTGAACGCTATCGTTTCTACAAGAAAAACCCAGAATTAGTATTAGTGGATACAAAAGTCATTGCCAATGCTCCTGTTCGTTTATTAATCTCAGGAATTGCCGATGCTCTTGCTACTTGGGTGGAGGCTCGTGCAGTCATCGAAGCACAAGGCGGCACAATGGTCGGTCAAGTGCCAACGATTGCCGCAGAAGCCATCGCTCGTGTCTGCGAAAGTACTTTATTCGAAAATGGTCTACAAGCCGTTGCAGCAGCAAACGCCAAAGTGGTTACTCCATCTTTAGAAGCTGTTGTAGAAGCAAACACCCTACTCAGCGGTATCGGTTTTGAATCAGCTGGATTAGCAGCAGCACATGCCATCCATAACGGATTCACAGCGATTCATGGAGACATCCATACTCTTACTCACGGTGAAAAAGTAGCTTACGGTACATTGACACAACTGTTATTAGAAAATCGTCCAAAAGAAGAACTCGATAAATACATTACTTTCTATAAAGCACTTGGATTACCAACAACGCTGAAAGAAGTAAAATTGGATTCTGTACCATATGAAGACTTACTCAAGATTGGTTCCCTTGCAACACAAGAAGGCGAAACCATCCACCAAATGGTTGTTGACTATACTGCTGAAGATGTCGCAAATGCTCTTCTTGCTCTTGACCAATACGTCACTACAAGATTCTAAAAATACTAGATAAATTTCAATAGCCCAAGCAGAAATCTGCTTGGGCTGTTTTATCGATTTATTTTGTATCAAAAATGATACGTATCATTTTTGATACACTTTTTATCTAAATAACGTCAGAGACTCCACTTCTTCAACACCTGTTTCCGTTAATGCTTTTGCGGCAAGGTGGATTGTTGCGCCGGTTGTATAAACATCATCCACCAATAAGACTTTCTTTGGAACCCCTACTTTCTCTTTCACTTTAAAAGGTTGCTTTAGTTGCAGACGCTCCTGCCTTGTCTTCTCGGATTGCTTCTTCCCACTGCCAATATGTTCTAAAAGCGAAACAGCTGGTACATGGCACTGTTCCAGTAAAGTTGGAATCGTCTCGAATTCTCTTTTTCTTAGACTCGCTTTGGACGAAGGTAATGGACAGAGAACGAAGCCCCTCTTTTGATACTTTAGTAACTCTTGCCTTAATTCCTTTATCACCAACGTCATCACTCTTGTATCTCCCACAAATTTGAATAACTCCATAAACTTTCGCCCCGCCTCATCATAAGCATACAAGGCAGTATTCTTTAGGAGTACCGCTTCTTTTACTTGATGCCATTTTTGACAATCCGGGCAGACTTCTACTTTTGTCATCAACCTCCCGCATTCTAGGCAAGTTGGATGCTGTTTTAATTCCATAAACGGATGCTCACAATTGACGCAAATGCACTTTCTATTTGCTCCTAGTAAAAACGAGAGTATCGGTTGGGCTCGTTCGACTTCTTCCCCGCACCATAAACATTTCATGCGTGTTCCCTCCCAAGAAGCGCTTGTTGATTTAAGTTTTCGATTTCCCTGACCGCCTGGACCATTGCTTTTGTTTTGCCATTATGAAAATAAACCACTTCTCCTGTTGGACATTCTGCTGTACGTCCAACGCGTCCTGCGATTTGCACGAGTACTTCTCTTGAGAATTCCTCTTCGTGAGCATTGATGACACAAACATCGACTCCCGGAAAAGTCACTCCGCGCTCAAGAATCGTTGTCGTCACTAGAAAATCGAGTTCTCCTGCTCTCATTTTTGCGATTCTTTCTTGCCGATACGTTTCTTTAGAGCTGACCGTCTCGAATTTTGCATTTGGAAACTGTCGTCTAAGTGCTACTTCTATCGGATTAAGAAGTGTAATTCTCGGTACAAACAGCAAAAATCTTTTCCCTACTTTAACATGTTCCTCTATAAACTGACATACAGGTTTTGGCACTTTCTTCTTTTTCAATCTTTTGTCTAAATCTCCGATAAAACTCATCGTCGGTACTATTAACGGCTTCTTATGATACCGTTCCGGTAGCAAGGATACCGACAGCTCTTTTCGTTTGATTCTTTTTTCTAAAGTCTGGGACGGAGTCGCCGTTAAATATAGCAAACAGCCGTCCTCTTTCACCGCACGATGAACTGCGCGAATCAGTAACTCATTATCCCGGTATGGGAATGAATCTGTCTCATCAATCACGACCAAATCAAAAGCGCGGTAAAATCTTAGCATCTGGTGCGTCGTCGCAATCGTCAGTGGCACTCTCTTGTAGCTTTCTTCTGACTGCGAGTGAAGGACGTTTTGCTCGACTGTTGGGAAAGCTTCCTTCAAACGCGGCGTCAACTCCACACATACATCAATTCTTGGTGCAGCAATGGCTACTCTCTTTCCTTGTTGCAACATCCATTCGATACTCGCAAAAATCATCTCCGTTTTCCCAGAACCTGTCACAGCCCAAAGTAGGTGCTCGCGAAATCCTGTTTGCTTTACGACTTTTGAGCACTCCAAAGAGAGCTGCTCCTGCTTTGTACTCAAGCAATGTTTATAGTGCACTAATCCTTCTTCTCTTTTTGGAAAAGGCTGCTCTTCTTCAGGAGTCGCAATCAACACACTACAGGCCTTCACCTTTCCCATTCCAATACACTTCAAGCAATACCAACATTCACCGCCTTCACAATTCAGGCAAGGCCCTTTCGCAAACTCCAACGGATCCGTATTTCCACAAAACTGGCACTCTTTCTTTCCATTCTTCACTGTAATCCCAACATCTAGCACAGCATTCGTAGAAACTTCATGCTCTTTTAGCATCGATTGATAGACAGCTTGAATACGTCCAACAGCTCCTTCCATCCCACTCACCTCACCTCTAACTACGCAAAAAAATCAGAAGAAGATTTCTCTTCTTCTGATTTTTGTTTGAAAGGAGTGCTTCTATTATGAGAAGAATGCGAGTAATACCCCCGCCGCAATCGCACTACCGATAACTCCGGCTACGTTTGGTCCCATTGCATGCATTAATAAGTAGTTACTTGGGTCTTCTCTTTGTCCTTCTTTTTGTACAACACGAGCGGCCATTGGTACTGCAGATACCCCTGCTGCACCAATCATTGGATTGATTTTACCGCCAGATAGTTTATACATCAATTTACCCATAATAACCCCCGCCGCAGTACCTGCAGCAAAAGCGATTAATCCTAGTAAAGTAATTTTAAGTGTCGATACTGATAAGAACAATTCCCCTGTCGCTTTCGCTCCAACGGTTAATCCTAAAATAATGGTAACTCCGTACATCATCGCATTTTGTAGAACTTTTGTAATGTTTGGCACTACCTTAATTTCTTTAATTAAGTTACCGAGCATTAAGCATCCTACTAATGGTGTTGCACTTGGTACTAATAAGCTGACAAAAATTGTAACGATGATTGGGAAAAGAATTTTTTCCGTTTCACTGACTTTACGATTTTCTGTCATCTTCACTAGACGTTCTTTCTTCGTTGTGAGCGCACGAATAATTGGCGGTTGAATAATTGGCACAAGCGCCATGTATGAGTACGCTGCTAGCGCGATTGCTGGTAATAAGTGCGGTGCAAGTCTTGTCGTTAAGAACAAGGCAGTTGGTCCATCCGCACCCCCGATAATCCCTACTGAAGCAGCTTCTTGCGGTGTCATTCCCCACATTACTGAAAGGAAGAATGCGACGAAAATACCGAATTGAGCTGCCCCACCAAGCAAGATGGTCTTTGGATTAGCTAGTAGCGGTCCAAAGTCTGTTGAGGCCCCTAAGCAAAGGAAAATCAATGGTGGATAAATACCAAGGTTTGTTCCTTGATATAAGTAATACAAAAGTCCACCAGGTCCATTTTCAGTAGGAGCATCCATCAACCCTGCTAATGGTAAGTTTACAAGGAGCATCCCGAACGCAATCGGAACCATTAAGTATGGCTCATACCCTCGTTTAATCCCTAGATATAGAAACACGCAGGCAATAATTAACATAATGACATTTTGAATCGTTAAATTATAAACCCCACTTGTTTCAATCAACTGTTGAATGACTTCCATAAACCATCGCCTCCTAAATCGTTAAGAGTGGTTGGTTCGATTCGACAGATTCATTACTTGATACATGAATTGCTTTCACAACACCATCAGCCGGAGCAAGGATTTCATTTTCCATCTTCATGGCTTCTAAAATCACAAGTACATCTCCTTTTTTCACTGCATCACCGACATTTTTATTGACCGATAATACAATCCCTGCCATAGGAGCAGGCACCACTTCACCATCCCCTGTTGGAGCAGGTGCTGGTGCTGCTTTCTTTTCTTCCACTGGCGCACTAGGTGCTGGAGTTGGAGCTGCCGCTAATTTTTGTGTTGCTTCTTCATTTGAAATTTCTTTTAGTGAGACGATAAATGTTTCGCCATTCACTTCTACCTCGTATTTTTTCATTTAGTCCACCTTCTTTTCAATCGATACAATTTCAAAGTGCTTGTCCGGAACATCCGCACTCGCTTTTGTTAAAGCGACCAGTGCGGCAACTCGAGCAAGTTTATTCGTTTCAAATAGTGTTCCATCATTTGTTGGAGCCTCAGGTTTCACCTCAACTGGTTTTCCTACAACTCCAGCAGTAGGATGACTCTTGGCTTCCAACATTTGGATAACTTTAGAGCTTCCTTGCATGAGGAACATTAGAATCGTCAACATCACAAACACAATTCCCATTGAAACGATTGTGATCCATAGGATTTCTAATAAACTTAAGTGCATAACTCTCTCCTCACTTTACAGTCGCAAAAATCTTCACGATTTCAGATGGTTTTTGCCATTGTCCATTCTTCTTAAGCAAGAATTCTTTACCGACTTTAGGGAAGAGTGCGTAAGTTAAGACATCTTCGTCACTTCTTGCTAAATCTCCAAGTTCTGCTTTGAGTGTTTCGAATTCTGGTGGCAAGTGGTTTGCTGGTCTGTCACTGATGACTTCTTGGTCACCAATGATACTTCTTCTGAAGCTTTCTTGAACTGGTACTGGTGATTGTCCATAAGAACCAAGTAGGTAAGATTTCACTTCGTTAGAAACCACTTTGTAACGTTGGCCTGTAAGAACGTTCATTGTTGCTTGTGTTCCCACCATTTGACTCATTGGAGTTACGAGCGGTGGATATCCAAGGTCTGCTCTTACTTTAGGCACCTCTTTTAATACCTCTTCGTATTTATCAGTTGCACCCGCTTGCGTTAATTGAGAATACATATTCGATAACATTCCACCAGGCACTTGATATAAAAGGGCACGTGGGTCTGGTGTTAACATTTTTGGATTCAAAGTTCCATCTTTAATGTATTTATCTTTAATTACTCGGAAGTGGTCTGCAATAGGTTCTAATTTTGCCAAATCAACCGAAATATCATAGCCTAATTCGCGAAGAGCGATAACTAATGATTCTGTAGGTGGTTGGCTTGTACCTTCACTAAGTGGTGAAAGTGCTGTGTCGATGCGGTCTGCACCTGCTTCAATGACTGCTTGATAAGTGAGTTGCGCAATACCACTTGTGCAGTGTGTATGCACGACGATTGGAACTGTAATCACTTCTTTTAATGCACGAACAAGCTCAATACCACGAGCTGGTGTTAAAATTCCGGCCATGTCTTTCACACAGATAGAATCGGCACCCATTTCTTGCATTTTTGCTGCTAGTTCTTTGTAATAGTCAATCGTATGCGCATCACTAATCGTGTAGCAAATTGTCATTTGTGCTTCTTTACCTGTCTTCTTCACGGCATTTAGTGAAGCTTCCAAGTTACGAACGTCATTTAACGCATCGAAAATTCTGAAAATATCAATTCCATTTTCTGCTGATTTTTCGACAAATTTTTCTACAACATCATCGGCATAGTGACGATATCCTAAAATATTTTGTCCACGTAATAACATTTGCAGCGGTGTTTTCTTTAAATGTTTTTTCAAGGTGCGCAGTCTGTCCCATGGATCTTCGTCTAAGAAACGAATACATGCGTCAAACGTTGCTCCACCCCAACATTCCAAAGAAGCAAATCCTGCTTCGTCTAATTGATCTAAAACAGGGAGCATATCTTCAATTCGCATACGGGTTGCCATCAAAGATTGATGGGCATCCCGTAAGATTGTATCTGTAATTCCTATTTTTCGAGTCATCACCGAACACTCCTTCCACTATAATACGTCGATAAAGCGTTCGATTGTCTTGATGCTTTCAAGGGCATCTTGTGGAATTTGATGTTCTGGATTTGCATCATTAAATGCCTTCAAGTAGTCTAGACGGAATTGCATACGGTCACGAATTAATTCAGCGTAGTCTCCGTTCATTTCAGGCACTTCATATCCTTCCACTGGTAAGTATTCCATTCCTGGAAGCCCACCGAATAATTCGAAGTTTGCTTTGCCATCTACAACTGTTTCGATTACACCAAGTGAAACTTCTTTTGTAACTTTCTTACCTAAGTAGTCTCCTGTATTGATGATGTAGCAGTCTACGTCTTTATCAAATAATGCTTTGAATTTTTCGTAGTCCTCTACTAATGGATATACACGGAATGGGTTTGCGTATGGTTCGATAACAAGCGCATCTAAGTTTGCCCCAGCTCCTGTATTTTCAGCGTTAGAACGTTTTGTCATTAATGTACATCCTAAAATAGATGCCAAACGTGGATCTGTGATTTTCACTAGTGGTGGTAGTACATCATCTTTCATAATCCAGAAAATAGATTGAATTGGTTCTGAAATCTTATCAACACGGTTTGGTGTAGAATAACGAGATTTAACCGTACGTCCGTTACCGTTACGAATATCTTCTGTTACTAATACTTTACGGCCGTTTTCATCCAGAGTCACACCACAGTTTTGAACCGTTACGAAGT
>CAJZJY010000007.1 GCA_916050055.1 uncultured Streptococcus sp. | reverse complement strand
AGCCCGTTCACCCTCACTTTCAAAGAAGGCGACAATCTTCTAGACGTGATGAAAGCACAACTAAAAATCGTTGAGAAAGACGGCTTTATCTCTTCTATTAACGGTGTGGAACAAGTCCCAGCCGAAAACAAATACTGGTTATTCGACGTGAACGGTACGATGAGCCCTGTCGGTGCAAAAGAAGTCATCCTAAAAGCAGGCGACGTCATCGACTGGAAACTCAATAAACTTCAATAGTCCTATGGTCAATTCAACTAAAAAAATTACCCTTATCGCCCTACTATCAGCCTTTTGCGTGATTGGAAGACTTGGACTTCTCTCACTTCCAAATGTTCAACCGATTACCGTTGTGGTCATTTGGATTACGCTAGAACTTGGACTTTTGTACGGCGTTGCTATCAGTAGCATCTCCATTTTGATTTCCAACCTTCTAGTAAGCATGGGGCCGTGGACACTCTACCAGATGGTAAGTTTTGCCCTCGTCTGCGTGTGTGCGTTACTTCTTCGTCCACTGTGGCGAAAAAGAAAACAATTCCCGCGCTTGTCTTGGATTCTTTTCCCAGTCTTTGCAGGACTGATGGGCTATTTATACGGCTTTATCATCTCGATTTTCTGGGTATTCAGCATGCCCGGTCTAAACTTCTGGATTTACTACTTAAACGGCGTTCTATTCGATACGTATCACGCTATCGGAAATGTCGTCTTCTGGATCCTATTAATTCCACTCTTCGAGAAGTTAAATCCCTTCAAAATGCTACAAAAATAATAACAGACTTAAAATCACTCTTGTAAAAGAATGGTTTTAAGTCTGTTTCTTTATAAATGATGACGTAAAATCTTTACGGATATCTTTATAGCAGAGTTCATAAGGAACGCTTATTAATTCTTTTCCGGATTTCGAATAAATTCCCAAATCTTAGACACGTCGTCTAAACTCCTTGACACTTTTGTATTGACATCCACTGTTCCTTCTGCGTCATAAACATTGTGCACTCCGTACAGAACAATTTCATTTTTTGTATTTACATATACTAATTTTAGATTGATAACCCTGTCTTCTTTCGCGTCTCCTGGATAATTAACGAACAGCACCTGTTTGATATCTTTAGGATAATGATTATAGAGCTGCTCTATCTTCGGATCATCCTTATCAAACTTTACTCCGGTCACTGCATAATACGAGATCGTATTATTCTCAAGAAGCACGGTATTTGCTATATCTTTTTGCAAATTGATTTGTAGCTTTGGAGCCATCTTAACGATACCCTTAGTATTCCAAAGATATACAACATCCTGTTTATCAATAAAATAGCTACCTTGAATATCTTTCACATTATCCATTATCTTTGTAAATTCCCCGTCATACTGCTTAAAATAAACAGTTCCGTCCTTCGTTAACGTAAAGAATCTCCAAGCTGAATCTCCCATCGATGATACTTTGACGACATCTTTAACATCTTCAATTTTCGTTAATTCTTTGAAATCTTTGTCGAATCCATTATATGGTTTTATCCCATAAGCATACAAGTTCCCATCCTTATCAACTGCTAAGAGTCCCATTTGAGTTCCGGATGCCATAACGATATTGCTACCGATTTTTTTCGGTTCGCCAAGATATCCGATATACAAATCGTTATTATTATCAATCCAAACTTCTGAAGATACTACTTGTTTCACATTTTCAATATATTTCGTTAGAGATTCGGTAAATTTATCGTAATTCTCCATTTGAACGCCTCTACCAATATAATAGACGTTCCCTTTATTAGACAGTACCTTTATTCCCTGGGATGTTAAATCATACTGTGCGACTTCTTCTGCTCCAAGGTTTCCACATGCAGCAAAAACAACTACACACATTAACGCTAGAAGCATCCCTAATAATCTTTTTGTTTTTTTCATTGTCATACTCCTTTTTGATAATTTTCAAATGACGATTACTTATTTTAGTTGATAATTTAATATATCTTTTTCTAATTTTCGGACGGGGTACTGCGCCTTCACCTTTATTTTTTGATTATTACATCCAGCGTATCCCTGCACGACATCCACTTGTGGAATGACCACCCAATCTCCAAGAACTTCTTTTGCGCCTTCTGTGTTTTCATCCAAAATGCACACAAAGCGGTATTCTCTCTCGTGTTGCCACTCTTTGAATTTTGCAAAGGTCGCCTTAATATAAAAATTCAGATTCGAATAAGAGAATTGATTGCTATTGCTTCTCGTGTTCGGACGTTTATCAATATATTCCACCGGACCGTATACACAGAGTCCGTCTACCTTCAAGGAATGGATTTTATCCAACAGACTCGCATACGAATACTCCAGCGCATACCCTGCGTGGCTATTGGCGTAATAAGACCACATTAAAATATTATCCGCAGCATGCGTAAAGCAAAACACTCGGAAGAAATCCATCATCGAATGACCATCTGCGTAGTAGCAATTGCAGTCAAACGGGTCGTTAAAATGCTTCGGATGGCTAAACGACACATTCCCTTCCACCACCTGATACGGATTCTTCTCAATCGTTTCCTTGGCATAGTACTTCACAAAAACTTGCCGCTCTTTTTGAATCGCTGCTTCTGCCTTTTTAAAATACGTCTCAACGTCTTCTTTAAATACCCCTTGAAACTGCTCAACTAACTGATCTGGTGCTAAAAAACCCAGTCGGATATTCTTGGCGAGCTGGTCATTGAACTCTTTATCCGCCCTTTCTACGTCAAACCCTTCCGGAATCTTCGTATTCGCATTTTGAATATACACAACCTTTTTATATTCTAAGTCAGTCGGCTCTTTCGTTGGTTGTTTAAACAGTGAGACAAACACTTTCTCTTTTGTTTTGCGGTTGGCTACTAAAAAACAATTACTATCTAAGAAGGATTCCACCAAGCGGTACTCTTTATGCGTTTGTAAAAATGTCGCCTTAGCAATCAAATAACGATACAGCTCGATGTCCTCTTTTAAAATGATTTTCAACAACCCCACCTCCTCACTGAAAGTATATCATTTCTTTCTATCGGTTTAAACATCCTCATAAACCATGCACAAAACTCCCCAAAGTTCCAAGCACCTTTCCCTTTACGAAAAGAAGACTCATTTTTATAAACATACAAAGGCGGCTCCCTTCTTCTTTGTATACTCAAAAAAATAGTCTATCTGGAAGATTCCCGGATTCCATAATAGTCGTATTGGGGAAGTGCAACCAATGTGAATTACTGACTCTGGAAATTCATTTCCTAGAGGCAGTTTGAAGCTTGGTAGGATTGGAGACCTTGGCTCAATCCGGTGCCCCATTATGACTATTATGAAGACATCCGAGGAATCTGAAAGATAGACGCAAGTCTACTTTTATTATTTTTAGCACTTTCAGCACACAAAAAAAGGAGGGGTTGCCCCCTCCTTTGATTAGTCATTATCTTCATAGGTTTCGTCTGTTTCGCCTTCTTCAGCACGAATCTGCTCGAGTTCTTCCTCAGAAAGTTTTATGACATGGATCTTACGAATACGATCATTCTCGGTTTCTGTCGGTTGTAACAGATACCCTTCGAATCTCACTTTCACTACCTCATCATCATCTGGGAAGTAGCCAAGCTTCTCGATAATTGCACCCGCCATTGTGTCCACTTCATCAGACTCTAATGACGTTTGATAAATTTGATTGAATCGGTCGAGCGACATTCCGGCATCAATCACCGAATTGTTTTCGTCAATTTCTACGACTTCTTTTTCTTCTTCGTCGTACTCGTCTTCGATATCTCCGACGATTTCTTCAATCAAGTCTTCTAATGTAACAATCCCTTCAACCCCGCCGTATTCATCTTTTAATACCGCTAAGTGTTGACGAGTTTTTCTAAATTCTACTAATAAATCATCCACGAAAATCGTTGATGGAACGAATACTGGCTCATGCGCTAAGGCACGTAAGTCAATATTGTCGAATCCTTGCTCTTTTGCTGCGCGGAAAACATCTTTTACGTGAATTACTCCGATTACTTTATCCTTATCTTCTTCGTAAAGAGGAAGACGAGAATAAGAACAGTTCAAGATGGTCTCTAGGTTCTCTGAAATATCGTCATCCACGTCGAGCATTAATGTATCTGTACGTGGAACCATCACTTCACGTGCTAGTTTTGTATCTAGAGAAAGCACCCCTTGCATCATCGCAAACTCGGAAATATCAATCGCTCCGTCGTTACGACTGTTGGCAAGTAAAGACTTCATCTCGCTTCGTGTTAATTTTTCTTCTACTCGTGTAAATTCAATCGGTGTAATTCGTTTTAATAACCCTGTTGAGAACGTCAAAATCCATACGAATGGTTTTGAGATCTTTTTGACAAACAAAATAATTCCTGCAGTATTTAATGCAATCGGTTCTGCCACTTGCAACGCCACTTGTTTTGGATATAATTCCCCGAAAACTAAAGTGAGGTATGCTAGAACGACTGTCACAATCACAAGTGATAATGTTTCAGCTCCAGGAATGTTTCCTAATAATGGTTGAATTCGTGAAGAGAAACTTGTGGCGGCAGACGCACTCGAGAAGAATCCTGCAAACGTAATCGCTACTTGAATTGTTGCGAGAAATTCATCTGAATTCTCTAACAAGCGCATTACTTTAATTGCTTTTTTATCTCCTTCTTGCGCTCTTTGTGCCATTTTCCCTTGGTTGATAGACACAAACGCAATCTCCGCTGCAGAGAAAAATGCATTTAATGCAGTTAGTAATACAATGATTAAGATCTGGACTCCCAGCGAACTCCCATCTGAATCAGCTGTCATAATTTTGTTAACCCCTTTTAACTATAGATTTTTCCATTTTATGAAATGGTATAGAGATATCATATCAGTTTTTTTTGAAAAATCAAGATTTAGTACTGTTTTGTAATGGTTCTTTAATGTTTAAAACCCTTTCTAATGCAATTTTTAGATTGAGTCTTTCCATTTTCTCATCATTTCCTAACTTTTCTAGTTACAATTTGCCTAAAAAGTGGTACTATTGTAGTGAAACCAATCTCAAGGAGGAATGAGTATGTTATTAAAATCTCTTGTAGTTCCAAAAAAGAGTCTAACGGTTGTTAAAGAATCTTGTACGTTAGAAGAAGCGATTGCAATCTTAGAAGAATCAGGATACCGCTGTGTTCCTGTATTAGATGAAACGGAAACGTTCTTTAGAGGAAACATTTATAAAATGCATATCTATCGCCACAAAGCAAACGGTGGAGATATGAGTCTTCCAGTTACTCATTTAATTAAAAACTCAACTAAATTCATCAGTGTGGATAGCTCTTTCTTCAAAGTGTTCTTCACGATTAAAGAATTACCTTACATTGCCGTATTAGATAAACAACAACGTTTCTACGGAATTTTAACGCACAACAGTTTATTGTCAATGTTACAAGAATCTTGGAATGTGAAGAGTGGATCTTATGTTTTAACCATTATTTCTGGTGGTGAAAAAGGCGCCCTTGCGAATATCTCTAAAGTAATCAACAAGTACGCTTCTATCGCCAACGTAATGACCATCGATACCCAACAAGATAAAAGCTTACGCCGTATCTTGGTGACATTGCCAGCAGGCGTGTCAAAAGATACTTTACACCAAATCGTCGACAGCCTTGAAAAGAAAGACTATTCTGTTGCGGAAGTGGAAGATCTGCAAAACAACTAGGATGTGAGCAAAAGCGCTCAGAGACGATGACGGTTCGAGCTTTGCCGTAAGCGACTTGTAAAGTCGTGCGGACAAAGCAAGAAAGGCTTGAGTCTCTGCTTTTGCGAACTCAACTACTAGGATACGAGACCGAACTCAACTTCACAGGCAGAAAGACAAAACAAAACAACAGCACACCAGCCTTCAGCTAGTGTGCTGTTCTTTTTTCTTTCTTATCGAACCACTGAACGTGCCATACGAGCTACTGTATGACGAATTCCTCGAATCGCAACTGACAATGCGTAAATATTTTCCACTGTCGCTAAACCGCCGTATCCCGCGTCCCCGATATGTTGAATATCCACACCAGCCACTTTATTACGGATAGCAATTTGTTCGATGACTTCTCTTGAAGAACCTTCTTGGCTTGTTCCGATTGCAGAAAGCACGAGTGCATCGTTGGCATGCGCCACTTTCACAATTTCCACCAATTCTGCGTCTGTAAACCCTGGCACCGTTCCAACCGCTGGAACAAGAATCACATCGGCCCCTGCTTTAATGAAACGTTTCGCGATATCCACGTTCATCACAGGTTCCTTCGAGCCTGCTCCGTGCATCTTCCCAGCGATCACAAGCCCTGAATAGTGTTGTTTCACCATGGAAAGAGACGCTTCAATCGTTTCATTGGTTACCCCTGTCCCTGGATTTCCTGTTAAGCAGATAAAATCAAGGCCAAGTTCTTCCGCACGTTTCACGGTTTCTACCGTACATTGACGCCCTGGTGAGATTTCGATACGTGTCTCTAGCATTTCTGCATTCATATCCACTGGCTCCAAGTTCGCCCCAATTGGCAACCCACTCAGTTCTTTCGCACGTTGGACTGGGTTTTCACTTTCTTCAGCACCGTAAATCAGTGGATCAATACAGTCAAACCCGTTCAAGAGCACCATGTCTCCGCCGAACGCCTTTGCGATTTCTGCGTTAGATAATTCATACAGAAACGTTGGTCGTGAGCATCCCGTTTCACAGCACACCGTTCTTCCTTCTGCGGCTTCAATCGCCTTTTTCAATTCTTTTCCTGTCATTTTTCTGAAATCACTGGCCGCACAATTTAACAATCGTTTACTCATTTCGTTTCCTCCTGTCCACGAACAAGCGCCACTACTTCCTTCAACAACGCTTCATCCGTCTGTTCGTAATCTCCATTTTCATGATAGGCATAGCTCAGCCCATCTCCTGCAGTCGTCGGGTCCGTTTTCCACGTCTTAAACGTTCCATGGATTTGCGAAATTCCCGTCTCCTGCATTAAGTGTTGCACATTTTCTTTCGTGACACCGCCGCCACAAAGCAGTTCCATTTGACTTCCGTAGCGAGATTGTAACTCTTTTAAGAGCGGGATTCCTTTTTCAATGTGCGCCTGTTGTCCCCCTGTTAAAATGCGCGTGCATCCAAGTTTGATTAAGCCCTCGATGGCACTCTCCACATCCGGCACAAGGTCAAACGCCTTATGGAACACACTCTCGGCATGATATTTCTGACACAACTCAATCATCTGCTTCGTACGGTTCCAGTCAATCGTCCGGTCTTCTAATAAAAATCCAAACGCTAACCCTTTCGCACCCGCTTCTAATAAGAGTTTTGCATCGATTAGCATGCTTTCAAACTCTTCCTTCGTGTAACAAAAGCCTGCACCACGAGGACGAACCATGCACACAATCGGAAGGCTCACTCCAGACTCAAGTACTTTTTGTAAGGTACCGACGCTTGGCGTTAATCCTCCTAAGAACAGTGCGCTATTCAATTCAATGCGGTCAGCACCAGAGCGCTCGGCAATCATGCAGTCTGCGATGCTTCCAGCACATACTTCTACTGTCATACCGTCCCCTCTTTCATGCGCGACAATGCGAGTAGCGCTAATCCATAAATAATCGTATCTGTTTCTAAGTCTTTAATGCCAATCCATTCATTTGGCAAATGCGCAATATCTCTTTGCCCTGGGAAACTTGGGCCATACGCAATGATATTTGGAATGATTTTGGCATAGGTTCCACCCGTTGTGGTCACTGGAACACTATCGCTTTTCGTGATATCCGTATACACCTGTTGCAGAGCCTGCACATAGGCGGAATCCTTGTCATAAAGCACTGGATCCCAATGCGAAATCACGTCTAGCACGCCACCTTCTGGCACATGCGCATGGATGTGTTCAACCAACTCGTCTTTTGTGCAACTCGCTGGATAGCACATCGTCCATTCGACATAATGGCGACCGTCTTCCACTCCAAGCGTTTCTCCTCTCAGTTGCATCATCCCGAAGTCACTATCTTCATAGGCGATGCCCAATTCTTCCCCGCGATGGTTTGTATGGAGCAGTTTTTCGTTGGCAAATGTATACAATCCGGATACTTTATCCGAAGATAAAGACAATCGTACTCTGAGACGACCGCGTTCGCCGTAGACGACTGGCCATTTACAGTCTGGCGTCCACCCGAATGTCGGAGGAATTTCTTTCGTTAAATAGTGCTTCACGCATCCAAATCCTGTCTCCTCATTCGTCCCAAAGACAATCCGCACCGGTCTATCAAAGGTCATACCCTTTTCCTTCAACACATATAACGCATAAAGGTTCGATAGAATAGGCCCTTTGTTATCCAATGTACCGCGCCCGTAGAGTCTTCCGTCACGAACGGTAAGCTCTAACGCTGGAGAAATCCATCCTTCTCCAAGTGGCATCACATCCACGTGACCAAAGATGCCATAGTACGCGCCATCTGGTCGGTCTTCTCCGTACTGTGCGTATCCGATCTTATTATCGATATTCTTTGTTTGAAATCCCAGTTCACTGGCAATCGCAAGTACTTCATCGAGCGCCTGTCTAGGTCCCTTGCCAAATGGAGCACCATCTTCTGCTTCGCCTCGAATACTTGGAATGGCGACCATTCGTCGCAGCCCTTCAAAGAGTGCGGGTTGAATGCCTTTCAACTCTGCAATCCATTCTTCTTGATTCATTCTTTGACCTCCAATGGCTTCATGCGTTCTTCTAAATACGCTTCAAGCCATTCTTTTGTCGCTAATTCATGTCGCATTGTACCATCACTTTGTGGATGAACACGGAATACCGTTGGTGCTAGTGTACTTGTGGCAACAACAAATGAGAAGTTCTCGATATTGGAAGCTGCCCCAAAGTCTCCTTTGGCATTCATGGCCACTACAGAAATATCTCCTGCTTCGCCACGCGTTCTCTTCAATCGTTCTGCAAGGTCGCTCACGGCTTTTTCACACGCCTTTTGCGGAGAGAGGCCTTCTTTCATTAGACGGACGATTTCATACGAAATCACACCTTTCATCAAGTCCTCCCCTAGACCCGTTGCCGTCGCGCCACCAATCGTGCTGTCGACATATAATCCAGATCCGATAAAAGGAGAATCTCCTACACGCCCCGGTTTTTTCATAAAGAGTCCGCTCGTTGAGGTCCCTGCGACCATATCTCCAGATGCGTCTAATCCCACCATACCGACCGTATCATGTCCAGCATACGGCGTGAGTTGTTCGCGTTCAATATCTTTCAATCGATTATGGAAATGAATCTTCGCACGGTCCGTCAGCATGTCTTTTTCTTCGAAATGATGAGCCTTCGCAAAAGCTGCTGCTCCTTCTCCGACCAGCACATTATTCACTTTATACGCGCTCAAGGCACGCGCCACCGAGATTGGGTTGGCGAACTGTTTCAACGCGCAGACCGCACCGAAATCAAACGTCGATCCATCTAAATAAGCGGCATCTAACTCCACTTCCATCTCTTCATTTGGAAGTCCACCATATCCAACAGATTTAAAGTAAGGGAAGTCCTCTACTTCTTTAATCGCGCCTTCAATAGCATCTCCTGCCGTTCCGCCCGCTTCTAAATTCGGGGTCACCTTCTGGATTCCTTCGAGCGCCATTCTCCATGTCGCAATCATACCCCACATTCTCTGTCACCTCTTTTACTGAAATCGTTGTTCACTTTCGTCTTTGGTTCCGCTAATAATTGCTACGGCTCCGCCTAATGCTTCGCGTAAGCCCACGCCGCCTTTTTTCGGCATTTCGAGTAAGACGACTTTATCTTTATAGGCTGCGATGGTGTCTTCATTCTCTTTCGAACAAATCACATAAGGCTTGCAGTCGGTTTGCTCTTGAATGGCTAACGCAATTTCTGCCGCCATTTGCGCATAGGTTCCGTAGTTAAAACATGGCCCTGCAAATAGCACTTCTGCTTTTGTTTTTAAAATCAGATTTTTGATTTTATGAATCACTTCTTCTTTATGCGCTTGGAAATAATCCGGTCCACAATAAATCGTCGCAAGCGCTGTAAGTCCTGCTTTTTCGAAGTCTTCTTTGAACATTAAATAAGAACCAACCCCACCTTTTTCAAGGCCTAATTCTGTATCGCCACGTTCCTTTCCGCCGAATCCAGCTTGAACTTGGTCGAATAATAATAGTGTTCTCATCTGTTCACCCCTTTCTATGTAAAAAGGTGGCATCCGTTTTCGCATGCCACCCGAAGTTTTGACACTTGTGACTTACGTAGTTGTCATTTTATAAGTCATCAAATGATAAGTCGTTTAAGTCAACGTCGTCTAATTCATCACCTGTTAACATGCTAGCGCCCTCTTCTTCTTTCAAGTATTGTTTATCCAATGCTTTGAAGAATGGGAAGTAGATCAAGCAGCCTAAGATAATCAAGAAGATTTGGAAGAATCCGGCTACGATACTACCTGTTGATAACCATCCTGAGAAGAAGAATGGTGTTGTCCATGGGAGTGATGCCCCTGTTGTATAAGGGATAATTCCCCACATCGTTGCAAGAGTTGCTAAAGTAATATTTACAAGTGGTGTTAATAAGAATGGAATCACGATAATTGGGTTTAATACTACTGGTAAACCGAATGTAACCATTTCGTTGATACCGAAAATACCAGGGATTAAAGCTAATCGACCGAGTTTCTTCATTCGTTCTGATTTTGCAAGGAAGACCATTAAGAATACAAGAGATAATGTACTACCTCCACCACCGAAGTTACCGAAGAAGTCTCCGAAAGGTCCAGTGAAGATGTTTGGTAATGGTTGTCCAGCTTTAAACGCTTCCAAGTTTTCGTTTGTTAAAATTAAGTGGATTGGGTTGAAGACTGTATTTGTTACAGCTGGCCCGTTAATACCGAAGAACCAGAAGAGTGTTGATAGGAATTGATACAATGGTTCGAAGAAGACGCTTTGACCGAATCCCATCAATGGAGCTTGTAATACTTTATAGATAAATGTTTGTGCGTATTGGAATTCTGTTAATGAGAAGATGAGATAGATTGCAAATGCAAAGAACATCGCAAACGCACTAGGAATTAATGCTGCAAATGAATGGTAAACTGCTGGTGGCACTGCATCAGGAAGTTTGATAACCCATCCTTTTTTCTGAATCGTTACGAAGATTTTTACTGACACAATCGCAGTAATCATCGCTAAGAACACCCCTGCAGAACCAAGGTTTGAGAAGGCAAAACCAGTAAATTTCTTACCAGCTTCGTTCACAAATGCTGGGTGAACTTTTGGAGTCATGATAAGGTAGCAGACAAGTGATAATACTCCCCCTGCAATGGCATCACTTTCTAATTGTTTAGCATATGAATACCCAATACCTACAGCCCCTAAAACTGCTAAAATACTAAACGTTGAATCAATCACGGCATCCATCGAGTTTTCCCAACCCTTGCCGAAGAATTGCGCCATAAAATCGCTATACCCTGGCACTGGGAAGTTGGCAATAACTAGGAAAATGGACGCTACGATAATTAATGGTGTACCGACTAAGAACCCGTCACGAATCGCAATCAGCACCTTGTTCGTGCTGAGACGCTCTGCCACGCGGCCCATCGTGTTTTCTAAACCTGCAAACATTGTACTAACCTCCTATTGTTCTTTTTTTGATTTTAATAATTGAATGGCACGTTTCAAGATACGTTCACCATCTGCATTTCCGTAGTCTTCAAGACTGATGACATCGACAGGAACTCCCATCGGATCGTATTTTGCATGAACCGCATTGAATTTGAATTTCACTTGAGGTCCTAACAAGATTACGTCTGGATGGTATTGCTCGTAAATCGTATCGATATTGCGGTCTGGAAACGCTTTAATTTCTAGCGGCAAATTATGCTTATCTGCCACGTCTTGCATTCTGCTAGCCACTAGACTGGTTGACATCCCCGCACTACAAAATAGATAAATTCTTTTCATTTTCATTTCCTCCTTCCATTTCTATTTAATACTTTCAATCCGTTCATAAAGGGCGATAATTTCTTCTGCTGTGATTTTAAGAAATTCCGCATTCATCAACTGGTCTTCAGCATGGACCAGTAAGAGAGATAATTGCACCGGCTCACCGGATGTTTCTTGTTGTAATAACCCGAAGTGTGCTTCATGACCTTCTGCATGATATTTATCTCCTTCTTCAATACAACGGCGCGCCTCTTCAAAATGTCCTAAACGCGCTTCTTGCACCGCCTCCATAAAACTGGATTTTGCTGCACCTAGTGCGCTAATCATCTTAAAACACACTAGCTCAATGCCTTCCATACGATTTCCTCCTTCCTTATCGAATCGCCTGAATAAACGACTCTACATTTTTTGCTTCTAATAAACACATCATTTTGTCCGGGGAGTCAAGTTGCTTCCCGAGCCATCGTAAGAAGAGTTGCATAAATTCCATATCCTCTTCCTTCAATGCAAGTAAAATTACGAGTTTCACTGGGAAATGATTCCACTGAATCGGCTCTCTTAATACCGCGATGGAAATCATCGAACGCTTGCTAGATGGATGCAACGGATGCGGAATCGCAATCGAATAATCGAAATCCGTCGAAGAGAGACTTTCGCGTTTCATGACCGATGGTAGAAAGTCTTCATTCACAATACCCGCTGCTTCTAAGTGCGAACCCATCTGCATTAAGATTTCTTCTCGGCTAGTAGCCTCCACGTCCGCATAGAAGAAATCTGCATCCATCAACTGTCCAATTTGCGTGCGAATCGTTTCACTCATCTTCTGCGTTTCTAACGTATTCATCACTCGAATCAGCTGAATCTCATCTTGCGTATTGAAAAACAGTCCTAATCGAACGACTGGAATCGCAACGGATGGTTCCATTTGCTCAAAGGTGATGAGTAAATCGGCCTCGTAAAACTCCGTCACACCTGTAGTGAACGTCGCTTCTTCGGCTACAAAATCCAAGCGATGTTGGAACTGCTCCTTCAATCGCTCCACACTTCCAGCAATCAACGGATATTGCGTATTCGCGATAAGGACCGCGCGTAGTTTCGCGTTTGTCGCTCCTTGCATATATGCTGCACCAATATGCAGTGCCAAAAATCCAATTTCCTCTTCGGTAATTTGGCATTGCAGCTCGCTCATCAAATACTGACTCACGGAAACTGCCGTATCAAACACCAGCGGATATTGTCGTTTAAAGGTTTGCACATAATGATTAGGTAGGCTTAAGTTCATCTGTACTCGTTCGAGTAATCCTTGTAAGTGCAATTGGAATCGCACCTTGAATTCCTTTTGATCCACAAACGAGATGCCCATCCACTGAAAGAGTCGCTCATCAATAGCGTTCGTTAGTTCTTCTAATCGAATGGTTTTTCCTTTGAAATGAACTTCTGATTGAAAGGCATTTGAATTATGATACGCCTTTAAGAGTTTTGCATAGGAAAGAATTTCTCCTTCCGAAATCTCTTTATCGCCTAGAATTTCTTTAAAAATCGACCGAACAATCGTAGCTTCGACTTCTAGATCAACTTTTTCTACAACACTCTCTTGTACCGTTTGTCCTAGTCTTACTCGTTGCAACACCAGTCCTAAATGTAACAATAGAAACGGCATGAGCGTTTTGCGAATCGAATAGCGATATTCTTTTAATTTCGCCCAAATAATCGCCTCTAATTGCTCCATATCCAACTCAGGGTACACATTCATGAGCTCTGAACTATTCAAGAAGTCTTCGTTTAATTCTTTTTTCAGTAGTTCTCTATACAATTTTCGCTTGCTGGCTTCTGGCCCTTCTAATACAAGCGCCCCATTCTTCGTCACGAGTTCCAGACCGTCGTATTCTTCCAGTTGTTGTTGGACACGAATGCGGTCTATATCAAACGTTTTAGCGCTTACAAAACATTGTTCGCAAAAAGCTTCGATAGAAACGCCCTCCCCATTGAACAAGAGTTGCTTCAGCAAGTTGGCGCTTCTCTCTGCACTATCTTGTGGCGCTCTTAGTATTCCTTCTGGATCAGCATATCGATTTTGTTGGAAAGCTACGAGGTGATATCCTTTTTGGCGATCCGCTTGAATGATATGCGGCATTTCTCGATTGATTTGTTCGATATCGGAACGCACTGTTCTTGCGCTGACGCCGAGGCAGGAAGCTAATTCGCGTCCTTTAATCCATTCTTGGCGTGCAAGTAAGTGCAACAGTTGTTGGTGTCGTTGTTTCATAAAAAATCCCTCCACCTCAATTTGACTATATCAGATTCTTTGGTTCCATTATACCTAAAATCTTTTCCTATTGTTAGGAAATTTTAGATTTGGGCAACAAAAAAGGCACCGGAATCGGTGCCTGTAGGACTGGGGTAGCTGGATTCGAACCAACGAATGACGGAGTCAAAGTCCGTTGCCTTACCGCTTGGCTATACCCCAATGGTGGAGGGGGGCAGATTCGAACTGCCGAACCCGAAGGAGCGGATTTACAGTCCGCC
>CAJZJY010000006.1 GCA_916050055.1 uncultured Streptococcus sp. | reverse complement strand
TATGGTGGAAAGAAATTGGATTAGACGTACAACTTTACACAGGTCGTACAATCGAATCAAATAACTTCTACGAAAAAGTTCAAGCCGATGATCCAGAAATCGATGTATTCGCAGCTGGATGGGGTGTTGGTTATGATCCAAACCCAGCAAACTTATTCGGTGAAACTGCTAAGTTCAACTTCTCTCGTTATGTAAACGAAGAAGGTACAAACATCATCAAGAAAATTGCTTCTACAGAGGCATTTGATGAAGCTAAGAACGTGGAATTCTACAAAGAATGGCAAGCATACGCTAAAGACAAAGCGTTCTTAATCCCAACATTAGTAGGGGACAGCGTAACAGCCGTTAACAAACGTGTGAAATACTATGACACTTCAATTGGAACAAAAGATTCTAAAGCTCAATTGTACCAATTAGAAGTAACATCTGACACAGCAGCTAAATAATGCAATAAAACAAGTCTAGGAATTTTCCTAGGCTTGTTTTCATTATGAAAAAAGTTTCCAAAAATGAGAAATGAATTATGAAAATTAAAAAAAGATTAGAAAAAGTGTTGCAATTATTAAAAAGTTGGAGTATGATAAGTCCAACATAAATTTATGGATACACTCAAAAGCCTTAAAATAAAAGAATGGAGACTGATTATGATGAAAAAGAGAAATGTGATGATTCTGTTTTCTGCAACGGTCGCGCTAACGTTAGCAGCATGTGGTAACAAAGAACAATCATCTTCAACAAGTAGCAATGCCTCAAAAACAAAATACGCTTCTGAAGTCACTCACGACGGGACTCCAATCAAGGGTGGAACATTAAAATACGCAATCGTATCTTCTTCACCTTTCTCTGGAATTTTTGCAGATGAGTTATCTGCGGATACAAACGACTCAACAATTGGTGGTTTGCTTGATGAAAGTATGTTTGAATATGATGAAAACCGTAAGTTAACAAATACAGGTCTTGCAAGCATCGAATTTGACGTTGAAAATAAAACCGCAACGGTTACTTTAAATTCAAAAGACTATAAATGGTCTGATGGACAACCCGTAACTATTGATGACTACATCTTTGCTTATCAAGCCATCGGTAATAAAGATTATACAGGTGTTCGTTACGATGATGATTATAAAAATGTAGTTGGTATGGAAGAATATCACGATGGAAAAGCAGATAGCGTTTCTGGTCTTGAAAAAGTGGATGATTACACTGTAAAAATTCACTTCAAAGAAATGAGCCCATCCATGCAATTAGCGGGTGGTTCTGTGTGTGCATACATCATGCCAAAACACATCTTTAAAGATATCCCAGAAGCTGAATGGGAAAAAAGTGAGTATGTTCGTGGAACCAAATTCGTTGGTTTAGGTCAATTCAAGATTGAATCCATCGTAGCAGGGGAATCTGTGACATTAGTTCCAAATGAACACTACTACAAAGGTGTAGCAAAAGTTGATAAAGTCGTAATGGAAGTTGTATCTCCAGATAACATCGTTTCAGAAATGAAAGCTGGTAACTACGATATTGCTACAATGCCAAACTCACAATACGAAGCTTATAAAGATTTAACAAACGTAACGTTAATCAGTTCTGAAGCGTCAGCGTATGAATATATCGGTTTCCACTTAGGGAAATATGATAAAGAAACTGGTAAAAACGTAACAGATCCAAATGCGAAAATGGCCGATGTAAACCTTCGTCAAGCAATGGCATACGCGCTCGATATTGATGCGGCAGGTCAAAACTTGTATAACGGCTTGCAACATTCTTCAAACTCAATCATCATTCCGTTCTTTAACGATATTTATAACAAAGAACAAGAAGGATTCACTTATAACCCAGAAAAAGCAAAACAATTGCTAGATGAAGCGGGATATAAAGACGTTGATGGTGACGGTTTACGTGAGAACAAAGATGGTTCTAAATTGACCATTAACTTCGCTGCACGTACTCGTGATGAAGCGAATGAATCACTTGTTCAACAATACTTGAACTGGTGGAAAGAAATCGGGTTAGATGTAA
Organism: uncultured Streptococcus sp.; assembly: GCA_916050055.1. GTDB lineage: Bacteria > Bacillota > Bacilli > Lactobacillales > Aerococcaceae > Granulicatella. The sequence goes on along the minus strand of CAJZJY010000006.1, from coordinate 12,772 downwards.
AACTTTATACAGGACGTACTATTGAATTGAACTCATTCTACGATAAAGTTCAAGCGGACGACCCAGAAATTGATGTATTCGCGGGTGGTTGGTCTACAGGTTACGATCCAAACCCATCAGGATTATTTGGTGAAACAGCACAATTCAACTTCGAACGTTATGTAGATGCTGAAGGAACTGCCATCATGGATAAAATTAGTTCAACAGAATCATTTGATTCAGCTAAAAATGTTGAGTTCTATAAAGAATGGCAAAAATACGTTCACGATAAAGCATTCATCTTCCCAACGTTAGTCGGAGAATCTATTACAGCGGTAAACAAACGTGTGAAATACTACGATGTAAACTTAGGTAGCCAAAAATCAGCGCTCTACCAAGTTGAATTAACAAGTGATACTGGTGCTAAATAAGAATTGGAAGGAGACGAGCTTCGGTTCGTCTCTTTTTGTTTGCGCAAAATCTATAAAACCAATGAAAACGCATTAATGACGGGAATTTAGTGAAATTTGAATTTAAAATTAAAATAACATGAGAAAAGTTAATTTTTTGCTCATAAATAATGGTAATCACGCAGGATTCATGGTAAACTAAAAATACGCTGTATCTGCGCTCGAATTGTCATACAATTTGCAATCAGAGAGCATGCAACGTATAATAGAAACGTTGTTTTATTATTTTAAATATTGAAATAGTTAACCAAAGAAAATAAGGAGGAATCGGATTTGACAATTGATAAGCCACTATTAGAAATCAATAACTTACACGTTGGTTTCCGTATCAAAGATGATTTTTATGATGCAGTAGATAATGTGTCATTAACATTAGAAAAGAATGAAATTTTGGCCATCGTTGGGGAATCAGGATGTGGGAAATCTACATTAGCGACAACCATCATGGGCTTGCACAACAAAAATAATACAAAGATTACAGGGGACATCATTTATAACGATGTGAACTTAGTAAACTTAAACGAAGCGTTATATAACAAAATTCGCGGAAATGATATCGGTATGATCTTCCAAGATCCATTGGCTTCATTAAATCCTTTAATGACAATTGGTGCTCAAATCGACGAAGCTCTTTATTATCATACAGAATTAGATGAAAAAGAACGTACTGAACGCGTACTTGAATTGTTAGGACAAGTAGGGATTCCAAACCCACAACGTACCTACAAACAATATCCACATGAATTATCAGGTGGGATGCGTCAACGTGTGGTTATCGCGATTGCTTTATCATGTAAACCACCAATCATCATTGCCGATGAACCAACAACTGCCTTAGACGTAACAATCCAAGCGCAAATCTTAGACTTATTAAATGATATCCAAAAAGAAACTGAATCAGGTATCATCTTAATCACTCACGACCTTGGGGTAGTAGCAGAAACTGCTGACCGTGTAGCCGTGATGTACGCTGGACAATTTGTGGAAATCGCTCCTGTTGAAGAGCTATTCACGAATCCTAAACATCCTTATACACGTTCATTACTACAATCAATCCCACAAGCGGGATCAGAAGGCGAAGAGTTACACGTGATCCAAGGAACAGTGCCACCATTACCAAAATTACCACGTAAAGGTTGCCGTTTCGCACCACGTATTCCATGGATTTCAGCGGACGCTCACGAAGAGGATCCAACACTTCATGAAGTTGGACCAAACCACTTCGTTCGTTGTACATGTTATAAACATTTCCATTTTGAAGGGGAGGAAGCATAATGAGCGGTTTTGTAACCATTGAAGATTTAAAAGTTCACTATCCGATTCGTAGTGGCTTCTTTAACCGAGTAACGGATCATGTTTATGCGGTAGACGGAGTGTCACTTGAAATTGAAGAAGGGAAAACTTACGGTCTTGTTGGAGAATCAGGTTCTGGTAAATCAACAATCGGGAAATCGATTATTGGTCTAGAACACGTTACAAGCGGTAAAGTTATTTACGAAGGACAAGACGTAACAAACAAAGCACGTCGTCGTACTTCAGACTACAACCGTAACGTACAAATGATCTTCCAAGATTCACTATCAAGTTTTAACCCTAAAAAACGTATCTTAGATATCGTGGCTGAGCCATTAAGAAACTTCGAACGTTTATCTCCAGATGAAGAGAGAAAACGCGTGATTGAATTAATGGAAATCATCGGATTATCTGAAGAAGCATTATTAAAATATCCACACCAGTTCTCAGGTGGTCAAAGACAACGTATCGGTGTTGCTCGTGCCTTAGCAAGTAACCCTCGTTTAATCATCGCCGACGAACCAGTATCAGCGTTAGACTTATCTGTACAAGCGCAAGTGTTAAACTACATGAAACGCATCCAAGATGAGTTCAACTTAAGTTACTTATTCATTTCCCATGACCTTGGGGTTGTGAAACATATGTGTGATGAGTTATTCATCATGTACCGTGGACGTTTCGTTGAAACAGGGAAATCGGAAGACATTTACGCGAACCCACAACATATCTATACAAAACGTCTATTGTCTGCGATTCCGGTTATCGATCCAGAAAACCGTGAAGCAAACAAACTACGTCGTAAGGAAGCTGAGAAATTCTACCAAGAAAACCAACAACTTTACTACGATGAAAACGGTCGTGTGTTTGATTTACAAAAAATCTCTGACTCACACTTTGTTGCATTAAATCCAAAAGGAGGAAAATAATTATGTGGAAAACCATTTTACGTCGTGTGTTATTAATGTTGCCACAAATCTTCATCCTTAGTGTGCTAGCATTCTTAATCGCGAAGATGATGCCAGGGGATCCATTTACAGGTTTAATTACTCCAGAAACGGACCCAAATACAATTGAAGCTTTACGTGTGAAAGCTGGATTCTATGATCCACTTCCTGTTCAATATTGGAACTGGATTTCTAAAGCATTCCGCGGAGACTTCGGTCAAAGTTATACTTACAAATATGAAGTAACGAAATTAATCGGTGAACGTATTGGTAACACAGTATGGTTATCATTATTAACATTGATTTTAACTTACTTAATTGCATTACCATTAGGGATGATTGCAGGTCGTTTCCAAAACTCTTGGGCTGACAAAGCAATCGTAGTATATACATTCATTACTTACTCAATCCCAGTATTCGTATTCGCATTAGTTCTATTATGGTTATTTGGTTATACATTAGGTTGGTTCCCAACTCGTGGATCTGTCGATTCAGATGTAGTTGCTGGAACACTTGGCTATTATGTAAACAAATTCCATCACATGATTTTACCAGCGTTTACGATGGCGATTCTTTCAACTACTGGTACGATTCAATACTTACGTACTGGGGTTATCGATGCGAAGAGCCAAGACTACGTTCGTACAGCACGTGCGAAAGGGGTTCCTGAAAATGTTGTGTTCAACCGCCACATCTTCCGTAACTCAATCTTGCCAATCGCAGCCTTCTTAGGATATGAATTCACTGGTTTAATCGGTGGTTCAGTGTTCATTGAAAACATCTTCTCATATCCTGGAATGGGGAACTTATTCGTAACATCAATCACAGGACGTGACTACTCAGTAATCTTAGCGTTACTATTACTCTTCGGTACAGCGACTCTTCTAGGTACGCTATTATCTGATATTATCATGAGTATTGTAGACCCACGTGTTCGTGTACAATAATAAAAGGAGGAGTAGCAAATGGAGCAAAATAATGTAAATACAGTTGAAGAAACTGTCGTTGAAGAAAGCACCGTATCTACACCGCCTGCTGGTTTTCAGGTTATTGTACGGGAGTTTTTAAAAGATAAAATAGCGCTTTTCGCGTTAATTTTACTAGCGTTGATTTTCTTAATCATCTTTGTCGGACCATTCTTTATCGATCAAGAAACTGCTTTGAAAGTAAATATCTTAGGTCGTTATAAAGCCCCAACAAATGCGCACATTTTAGGGACTGACGAAAGTGGTCGTGACGTTTTAGCCCTCTTAATTATCGGGGCTCGTAACTCAGTATTAATCGGTTTCTCAGTTACAATCTTGACATGTATCGTTGGTATTATCGTCGGATTGATTTCTGGTTACTACGGTAAATGGGTGGACACAACTTTAATGCGTGTCGTTGACTTTATCATGATCTTACCAACATTGATGATCATCATCGTGTTCGTAACAGTGATTCCGAACTACACAATGTTCCACTTCGTATTTATCATGACAGCCTTCTATTGGGTCGGTTCTGCTCGTTTATTCAGAACACGTACTCTTCAAGAAGCAAGTTTAGACTATGTAAATGCATCTAAAACATTAGGTTCAAGTGATATCCGTATCATGTTCCGTGAAATCTTGCCAAACTTAAGTTCATTAATTATCGTTAACTTAATCTTACGTTTAGCAGGGAACATCGGTATTGAAACAGGGTTAACTTACTTAGGTTTCGGTTTACCATTTACAACACCATCACTTGGTACATTAATCTCTGCAGCGAAAAATGCGGACATCATCGAAAACAAATTATGGGTTTGGTTACCAGCCACAATCTTAATCTTAATCATGATGTTATGTATCAACTATGTTGGTCAAGCCTTACAACGTGCAGCGGACTCTCGCCAACGTTTAGGTTAATCATAAATTTGCAAAAGAGATTGAAGGAAACTTCAGTCTCTTTTTTTGTGCAGAAAAAGCCGATTTGAAAAATTTTTCGTATCTAATAGAGAATAAAAGTGTAGGATTTCGGTGTTTGGTTGTGAAATAGGAGGGAATCTAGTAAAATAGAGGTTACAAATGGCGAAAGGAGTGGCCACGATGAAGGTTAGTGAATCGTTTGAGACTGTTTTAAAGAATCGTGATTTGAAACTGGATAAGAAGGAATTAGGCGACGGTGGAATCGCGTTTCTTGGTCTGTATTCAGAAGGAGAAGCCGAGTTTCCGTTTAGCGTCGTGTTCGATGATAGCCAGGACCGTACCGATTACCAGATTACGTATGAAGGAATCGGGAATGGAAGAGACTTTGGCTTAGATTTATTCGATGTGCTCTATTCCATTAATCGCTTGAACCAAGAGTTAGTGGCATACTACACGCTACTTGTGGACACAGACGGCGAGCTCTTTATTCGCTATGTGGGGAGAGTAACTCCATTTGAGACCTTTACGCTGTATGAATTACTCGTGATTGGCTCAAAAATTGCCTCAGAAGTACGTAGAACATTATTAGAGTTAAAGGATGAGAACGATAGTTAAGAAGTATTCCCATTTGATAAAGCCATTCGACATTATTATTGTGCTCGTGTTATTGGCACTATCATTTTTACCAAATGCAATCTTTGCTTATCAACAAGCAACGAGAAAAGAAGAAGCAAAAATCTACGCGATTCTCACAATTGACGGCGAAGAAATCGAGCGCTTTGAACTCAGTGAAAATACACCACATGATGAGTTCATCTACTTCCCGCATGACGATCAATATAATATTATTGAAATCGATGGAACGCGTATCCGTGACAAGGAGGATAATAGTCCAGACCAAATCGCGGTGCAAACAGGTTGGATTTCTCAGCCAGGTCAGACAAGTATTTGCTTGCCACATGGACTGATGATTGAGATTGTCTCAACCGAGCCCGCTACTAGTGATAATGACACTATTATCCCGTTATAAAACAATGTAAAGTTCGCTACAGTCGTGGCGAACTTTTTTTCGTTCCCGCGACTGTTCCCGTTCCGAGGAGGAGAGCATTTTGCCAGTAGCCTTTAAGCTGCGCCAAATTACCTAAACTCACACAGCGCATTTATTATTCCATATAGTTTCGTGCATTAATAAGAATGAGAGCACTACTGTGTTAGAATTTCTCTTTGAAGTTGACGATGAGAAGAATCGAGCGGATTTTATAATAGCAGTAATGGGGGATGGCATTCAAAGTGAATTACGTACGCTTGAAAATTTATTTTCTAGAGTACGTTTGAATCTTGAAAGAGCTTGAGACTATGGCTCAAGCCGGTGCCCCATTACAGCTATTATAAAAAAATCCGCAAGGATTCGAATCATCGTCTTAGGCTAACGCTCAAGAAGCACCATAAGAAATCCTTTGCTCAGTCGATGCACTACTTATTTTATAAAAAACTCACGAAAGAGCGCTGGAATATGGTATTATAGTGAAATAAGGAGGAATGCACTGTGCGAATTATTTCAGGAGAATTTGGCGGAAGACGCTTAAAGGCAGTACCGGGCCAAAATACTCGTCCGACGACTGACAAGATAAAAGAATCGCTCTTCAATATTCTTGGCGGTTATTTTGACGGAGGAGTCATGCTCGACATGTATAGCGGAAGCGGAGCCGTTGCCATCGAGGCTGTCTCTCGTGGGATGGACCGTGCGTTTCTATTCGAGAACAATCGCCTGGCACAAAAGACGATTGAGCAAAATATTGAGATTACAAAATCACCCGAGCAATTTCATTTAAAACGACAAAACGTGAAACAAGGACTCAAAACCATTGCGAGCGACCCGGCGTTTGAACCGTTCGAGTTGGTGTTTATGGACCCACCATATCGCCTGCAAGAAATTGTAAAGGACATTGAGCAGTTGCAAGAGTTGAATCTAGTTTCTCCAGATTGCGTGATTGTCTGCGAGGTGGATAAGGAAGTACAACTTCCAGAGCTAATTTTAGACTTTGAGCAATATAAGCGTGTGGAGTACGGTATTACAGCCCTAGTGTTCTTTGACCGTTCATCCAGCGAAGAGGAGGCTTAATATGAGAAAAGCGGTAGTAGCAGGAAGCTTCGACCCGATTACAAATGGGCATTTAGATATTATCGAGCGAAGCAGTGAGCTCTTCGATGAAGTGATTGTGGTTTTATCGCATAATGTTCAGAAAAATTATTTATTTTCTTTAGATGAGCGAAAATCACTGACTGAAGAGGTGGTTGCGCATGTACCTAATGCCAGAGTGGTAGCCGTAAGCGGAGGATTAACTGTAGAGGCTGCAGCACAATTAGGAGCTAGCGTTCTTGTCCGTGGCGTTCGAAACGCAACTGACTTTGAATATGAAGCGACTCTTGCATCCCATAACCGTGTTCAAAACGGTGATGTTGAGACAGTATTATTACTCAGTAAGGAAGAGTACCGATTTGTAAGTTCGTCAATGATGAAGGAATTGGCTCGATTTGGAGGGGATGTAACGCCATTTGTTCCAACTGTAGTAGCAGATGCCTTACAAGAAAAATACAAAGATGCGCCTGAACGCACAATAAAAATGGATGAGGAGATAACAGATGTCAAGGGTTAAGAAGATTATTATTGCGGCCTTAATTTTCGTTGTATTAGCGATTGTTGCGATGATTCCAATCCCGTATGTGATTGAATCACCAGGGACTGCAGAAGAAGTATCCCAATTTTTAACGATTAGTGGAGCAAAAGATGAGGACCCAGGTTCTCTCAGGGTGCTGACGGTGTATGTCGAGCAGGCGACCGTTTTAACGTACTTTAAGAAGTTCTTGAAGCACCACGAAATGGTTCCGTCTGAAGAGGTATTCGGGGATTATACGCCAGAAGAATTCGATGCCCTGCAAGATTTCAGTATGCGTAATGCACGATCAAAAGCAGTTCGAGTTGCTTTTGAAGCTGCTGGAAAAACGGTCGAACGACATGTAAATGGTATTTTCGTCACACGAGTGGATCCAAACTCTAATTTCCGTGACAAGTTAAAAGTCGGAGATATTATCGAAACGATTGACGGAAAGAGCCCAGGGAATACCGATGAGAGTTTTGAAGATTTAAGAGACTATTTAGCAAGTCTTGAACCAGGACATACGCTAGTCCTTCAAGTGAAACGTGATGATGCAACAATGACGATCAGCGGTAAGTTGAAAATGGATAGCCGTACTGGTGGTATCCGTCTTGGATTTGGCGGGGAAGTGGACGAAGATGTGACTTCTGACCCATCCGTTGAATTTGACCCACATGGCGTGAGCGGCCCTTCAGGTGGATTGATGTTCACTCTTGAAATTTATAACCAAATTACGAATAGTCATTTGAAAAACGGACATAATATTGCCGGAACAGGAACGATTGAATTAGATGGAACGGTTGGACGTATCGGTGGAATTGATAAGAAATTAGTAGCTGCGATTGAAGCAGGTGCGACGGTTTTCTTAGCCCCAGATGATGAAATTACGGATGAAATGCGTGCTCGTTATCCAGATATTAAATCGAACTACGAAGAAGTCAAAGAAGCGGCTGCAAAGTTAGGGACAGATATTAAAATTTATCCTGTGAAGACTTTGGATGAAGCCATTGAAATTCTAAAAAATCTATAACCAATGAGTCATTTTTCTCATATCTTTAATTGGAGAAATCTTTTTAAGGAGTGAGAGAAATGGCTTTTTTTGATGAGTGGAAAGAAAAATGGGAGTCGTGGAGTTTGTCGGCCAAGGCTGCTGTCATTGGTGGAATCCTTCTTATATTAGTGGGTGTGGGAGGCTTGTTTTCTAAAAAAGAAGTTTCCATGGAAGAAACAGAAGTAGTAGTGACGACAATGCTGGCAGAAAAGACAGAAGTCAGTACGACGCAAGAAACAGTCATTTTCGTGGATATTAAAGGAGAAGTGAGAAATCCGGGAGTCTATCAAATGAAGGTTGGAGACCGTGTAAAGGACGCGCTCGAAGCCGCTGGTGGATTGACGGCAGAGGCGGATAGCCAGAAAGTGAACTTAGCGAAGCGGCTAGAAGATCAAATGGTGATTGTTGTGCCAAAAGTTGGAGAAGAAGCTGAGGAAATTCCAGCAGGAGAAACTCGTAACGAAGCCACCAAAGAAGGAAAAGTGAATATTAATACGGCAACGGTGGAAGAGCTGAAGACATTGAAGGGAGTCGGCGAGAAGAAGGCGGAGGCGATTATCGAATATCGCAAGAAGAACGGTTCATTTCAAACAAAGGAAGACTTGATGAAAGTCCGTGGTATTGGTAAGAAGCTCTTCGAGTCCTTTCAAGAAAGGATTGTGACGCAATGAGTTACTGGATACTAGCAGTGCTTGTAGCGTCTAGCATCGTTGTATTCGAAGGGGCAGTCGCTTGGTGGATTGTCCCTTTATTCATCATTGTTGTGGCGTGGAAACGAGGGCACGAGGCATGGAAAAGAGTGCTCGGTATCATCCTATGTGTAGCGGTAGGGCTGCGGCTGTTTTTATATATACGAGAAGTGACTCATCCGTCTTTTACCGTTGATGATGCGATTACTGGGCAACTCGTATTAAACCCGAATCAATTAAAAGTGAATGGCGATTTAGTAACCGGAACTGCCACGCTGGAAGCTGGAACGAAGCACGAGAAAGTCTTTTTCTACTATGTACTAGAGTCGGAATCCGAGCAACAAGCCTTCTTGCAGTTACGTGAAGTGGTGCGTGTTTCTTTCGAAGGGACCATTGAAGAAATCGAGCATTCACGCAATAAAGGGAATTTTGATGCAAAAAACTATTATCGTAGTCTTGGCGTGCTGCACGCTTTGAAGGTTGAGCGATTGAATTCTGGGATGAAGAGTGTTCCAGGGTTCTGGAGCTTTGTGGAACATCTTCGCTCTTGGTTGTTGCAAGTGGTGCGTTCTCAAAAAGACAGCCGCATTAAACAATATACGCTTGCCTTACTCTTAGCGGACCGAAGTGGATTTAGCGAAGAAGAGTGGGAACAATACAAGCAACTTGGTCTCTTGCATCTCTTAGCAATTTCGGGATTACATATTTCCTTAATGGTCGCTTGCATCGAACGGCTCTGTTGGCGAAGCGGCATTACTAGAGAGAAAACGCGGGGCTTACTGGTACTGTTTGTAGTGTTCTACGGATTTGTGATTGGTTGGAATATTAGCGGTACTCGCGCCATTGGAATGGTGGTGCTTGCTGCCGTATCCAAACCGTTCATCAAGAAACGGGGGAGCATGGAGATGGACTGTTTACTCTGGATGACGATAGCTTCCATCCTCGTTTGGCCAGGCATTCTTTTAAATGTAGCCTTTCAACTCAGTTATGGATTAACGGCCATTATTATTTTTCTCTCGAAATGGCAACGCGCGGTTTTGCCTCGCATTCGGACTAATTTGTGGGTGCCGATTGGCATGAGTCTGATTGCATTGCCGCTTGTGTGCCAGTATTTCTTTTATTGGAACGCACTAAGTATTCTTTTGACCGCGCTTTTTTCGGTGCTATTTGAGCTGCTGCTATTTCCATTGTTAACAGCCTATTTATTCGCGGTACTATTTGGGGTTGTTCCGCTGATAGGGCTTCTAACAACGGTTGGAGAAGGGATTCTCTCTGGAGTTTCTAGCGCCCTTACCTTTTGCCAGCAGTTGTCCTTTACGAAATTCACACTGGGGATTTGGGACAAGTGGGAAGTAGTTCTCTATCTAACAATTCTTATTACTATAGGAATTTTATTCGAGCGACGAAAGATGACGATGAAAAAAGGTGTTATTGGGGTGCTAGCCATACTGGCGCTATTGATGGAAGTGCCCTATCACTGGGGGACGGAACTCGTGATGGTGGACGTTGGGCAAGGGGACTCCATCCTTCTTTTAGCGCCGGGGTGGAATCAGGCGACGCTTATTGATACAGGGGGACTCTCTGATTTTAAACAGAAAGAGGCGTGGCGGAACAGGAAGAAAAAAGACCAAGGAATTACGACCGTTGTTCCCGCCCTGCAAGCAGAGGGGCTCTCGGAGCTCTCACAAGTCATGTTATCTCATGGCGACGAAGACCATGTTGGAAACTTAAAAACCATCGCCAAGCATCTCACTATCCGTCAACTCATTATCGGAAAAGGAATGGAAACAATTCCCTTGATGCAGGAGATGAAAAAGAAGTATCCAAAGATTCAGTGGAAGTTGGTACTCTCAGGAGACGAGTGGAAATGGAATGAGACGACTTGGAAGGTGCTATGGCCAAAAGGGTTGTCTCATGCAGAAAACGAAGACTCAATACTGGCGCTAGTGACAGTGATGAAGCAGACGATTCTTCTGACAGGAGACGCCTCAGAGAAGGTGGAAGAGTCTGTCGTTAAAGACAATCCACACTTACAGTTCTCAATTCTTAAAGCGGGGCATCACGGGAGCAGAACGTCGAGTGGCGAGGCGCTGCTCAGGCTTGTTCAGCCAAGGCTCGCGTTCATATCGTGTGGGAAGCACAATCACTATGGGCATCCCAATCCAGAGACTTTGGCGCGCTTGAAAGCTACTGGCGCTATCATTTTCCGGACGGACCAAGACGGGCAAATTCGGCTTCGGTTTACCCGCGAAAAATTAGAAGTCACAACAAGGCTTACGAAACGAAAAAAAGAATTGAAACAATAGACAAAGACTCGTTTTCAAGATAAACTAAAACAACAGGAGGCGAAGAAATGGAATTTGAGAAACAGCTCAATCGAATTAAAAAAGGGCAAGTCAGTCTGGTTTATCTCGTTCAAGGGAAAGAACCGTACTTACAAGAGCTTGCGCGTAAAGTATTTTTGGACACCATTGTCGCTCCTGAAGATCAAGATTTGAACATGGGACGATTCAATATGGATGAAGTGTCCATTCAAACCGCGGTTCAAGATGCCGAGTCTGTACCATTTTTTGGAGACCGCAGATTGGTTATGATTGATAATCCAACGTTTTTAACAGGGGAGAAGGAGAAAAAATCCATCGACCATCAGTTGGACCGCTTACAAGCGTATTTAGAAAATCCGATGGACAGTTCGGTGATGGTCTTCTTTGCGCCGTACGAAAAGTTGGACCAACGTAAAAAAATCGTGAAACAGTTGAAGAAGGTTGCCGTTCTTCTGGATGCAAGCGAACTTTCAGAACGCGATGTGAGACAATACATCAAGGACTATTTACGTTCGCAACAATATGGCATTCAAGAAGAGGCGTTAAACACTTTACTCCTCAAAACACAATACTCGCTTACTACTTGTATGAAAGAACTGGATAAATTAATGGTTGCCGAAATTGGAACGTATTCCATTCGACTTGAAACCGTCGAGGCATTAGTGGCAAAGACCTTGGAGCAAAGCATCTTTGATTTTGGAGAAGCCATCCTGAACAAAGACAGCAAACGTGCCCTTCAAATTTATCACGATATGTTATTGCAAAAAGAAGACCCAATCAAAATGAACGCGATTCTATTAGGCCAATTCCGCCTATTGCTTCAAGTGTCGTATTTGAAAAAAGCCGGCTACCAAGAACCCGAAATTCAAAAGACACTTGCGGTGCACCCGTATCGTGTCAAACTCGCGCTGAACCAATGCCGTCGCTACGGAACACCCTTATTGGAAGCAGCTTTCCAGCAATTAGTCGAAACCGAGTACGCATTGAAAACCAGCGTCGGCATCAAAGAAATGCAATTGGAATGGTTCATCCTCCAATTTTGCGGCCAAAGAACGTTATAATTAGTCTGTTTGAAACGTCGATATCTTATTAAAGATTTCGGCGTTCAGTTGTTTGTAAATAATTATCTAATTTTAATTAAAATTTGAGTTGAATTAATAAAAATATGTGGTACAATGTATATACAATTAAGGAGGGGTTAAAATGAGTACAATTTCATTACGTTTAAATAAAGAAGAAGAACGCCTTTTTAAAAATTATGCAGACTTTACCGGAGAAGGATTAACGACCCTATTAAAGAAAGCATTAACTGAAAAAATTGAAGAAGAATATGATTTACAAGCTGTAAAAGAGTACGAAAGTGCTAAAGCAAATGGAGAAGTTATATTAGTTGACCATGAGGAATTCTGGGGAGACTTATAATGAGGTACACACTTTCTTATGATGAACGTCTCAAAAAGAAAATTAAAAAATTAGATA
>CAJZJY010000005.1 GCA_916050055.1 uncultured Streptococcus sp. | reverse complement strand
GAGATCTATCGCTGTGACTGGAGTTCAGACGTGTGCTCTTCCGATCTGACTATCATAATTAATTGATACGTCACCACTAAATAACAGTCTTATTTTCACCCAAACAAGCCTTGCGCCGATGTAACGCTGTGTAACTTCTTTGTTTCCTACATAAATTCCTTCTCTAGCCATAATACCTCCTACTCATAGACGTCGTAGATAGTAGTGCTATCTTTAGTAGAAAGTGCATCATACTGAGATTTAGAACCGAACCAATACTTCAATGGTTGTCCGCCATTTTGATTAATGATGTTTTGCCCAGGCGCACCGTCTGCTCCTCTAGGTCCTGTTGGACCTGCTGGTCCTTGAGCACCTCTTGCACCGTCTGCCCCTTTAGGACCAGTTAAACCTATAAGCCCTTGTTCTCCACGAGGACCAGTGTCACCTTTTTGTCCTGGCGTTCCGTTTTCCCCTCTAGGTCCCGCTGGACCCATCGGACCTGGAGCGCCTTTTAACGATTCTCTTTGTTGACTTGTAAGCTCCTCGAATCGCATGACTCCATCCGCACCTTTTGGACCAGTTTCACCACGCTCACCCTTATCGCCTTTTGGTCCTGTTAGATACTGTAAGGCTGTGAATCGGTCACGACCATTTCCAACCTTAACCTTACCTGTGTCACTCTCAACACCTAACTCGCCTTCAAGTAAGATTAGTGAGCTATTTGTCCAGTCACTAGCTGTCATTCGTTTATGTTGCACTCTAATTGGTATTGTTTCTGTCATGCTACACCTCCATCAAAAATAAATGTTGGACTTTCGTTCCAACTTCCGTCATATATTGAATTTTGCCCGTCAGCAACCGTCTTATAGACTGGTTCAAACTCAATTCGATTTGCCCGATTATCAATCGTCGCAAACTGAACTGCGTTCTGATACCAGTCACCAGAGAATGTCAGGCGATAAGTTCCGTTGTAAACCGCTAAGACTTGCTCCTCTTTCTGAGTTAAGTCTTTGTCAATCACTGGCAAGTGTGGATTAGCAGGCTCAAAATGAACGTGTCCACCATAAAACGGTATTTTGTTTATGATTACAGTCACGTCCGTTTTTCCGTAAGGAGTACATGTTGCGGACCAACTGATGACGTACTGCTTACCTAGTTCAAAGCCTTCTCCATTGTGTCCAACTTCGACATAATCAGTACCGTATGCAATTTTTTTAGCCGTGCTACCATTGAGGCGATTCTTATTATACTTAGCGGTTCCGTCACCACCAATCAGACCAGCGTTGATTCTTGCAGTCTCACTGACCTGTTCCAATTTCTTACTTAATTCAGCAATTGAGTCCGCACCGCTCATCAACTCTTCACGAATACGCTTCAAGAACTCAGGGCGCTCTTTCTCCACCTCTTCATGGATTTTAGCGCTGAAATCTTCTGCTTTGTTTTGGTATTCTTTTACAACGTTATCAATCTCAAGTTGTATAATACGAACCTTTTCGTCAATCTCCTTGTTGCGTCTTTCAACTTCATTCGCAATAGATTGTTCGAATAGCGATTCACTAAAGTCACCAACTGCTTCTTTGATAGCTTGTTGACGGCTAGCACGGTCTTTAGCTTGTAATGTCTGATAATCGCCTAATTCAGCAACTGAACGGTTATTATCCAATTTATCGATGACTAATTTATGGATTCTAGCTTCAAAAGCAATCCCAATTTGGTCTCTTACGATTCCGACGCTGTCTCCAATCCAAATATCCTGCTCAATTGCATTGGCTAAATCTAATAGATTGGCTTTAAACGTAACGATTGGAACGGATAATCGTTGTAACTCTTTGTAAGTAGCTTTTAATAACTCAGTAGGGTCTTCAATATCCTCATTGGTATATACACCGAAACGATGCTTAATAACGCCATCTTGGTGTAATCCGTAAATATTTCTAGCAGTTTCATTCGTTACATAATTCTGTCCCGCTGGTTTATCAACGGGGTCGCCATTTGCAACAGACCAAACAACATCTTTAAACTGGATTCTACGACCATAACCGCCAGTAGCTTCCCCGTTCTCATCTGTGCTTTGTTCACCCTTACCACGTCCGATAAGAGCAGTTACAACATCATCAGACGCTTCTTCATAGGTAACATTTAGAATGTTAGTGCCATACTCGAATTGATGACCTGTAACACGTCCGAAGCGTTGATTCAAGTCAATGTATCGTCCAATGATTTTATTTTCAACAAAGGTATATCTAATCTTGAACTCGCAAGCGTACGATTCAATAATCTTGACTAGCGCTTGACGAACAGAAATGTAGTAGAAACTCAATTTTCCTGTTCGAGTCAAGCCGTCTACATTTCCTAATTGGTATCCTGTTCCTTCTAATATTCCGCCTAATACTTGTTCAGCGGTTCCCTTAGGACGCTTATTCTCGATGATGAATGAATGTAAGTCGCTTTCTGCCCTGTCTATCCCTTGGATAGTTAATCCGATGTCGTAAGATTTCTCCGAAATTCTAAATAAACAAAAAGCCCCGTCTCTCGATTGGAAACCGAAAAACTGGGCTTTTTTGATAATTTCAGGCTTGTAATCAATAGGGACTTCAAAGCTCGCTCTATCAAATTGATTCAATTCAATCGTGTGTGTAAAATCCGCAAGGCTCGCTTCATCGATTACATCGATTAGTTCCTCTGTCTGATTGAATAAATAAATCATGCGAACACCTCTTTGTACTGGATATCATTCAATGTCGCACCCTCAACTTGAAATGTGTTTACGCCTTTTTGAAGTTTGAAATATCGACTGTTAACCACATCAAGATTCATCAACTCGTTTCTGCCGTTTAACGTGATTTCTCTAGTTTCACAATTAATTACCAGACTTGAATCTTGAACGTAAGTAGCTTTTAATCTGATATATTTTTGAGTTTCAAGGTGTAGAATACGGATTTCAGTTCCTTCTTTAGTTGTAAGGTACAAAATAGGCTCTGTTGGAAAGTCTCCGTTATAAGTTACCTTGTTACTTCCTGTACTTTTAGGTTCTGTATACTTAAATGGGTCATAGCAAATGAAATGTAGTTTAATAACTGTGTCGTTTGCGTCTTCCAATTCTGGTTTCTTAACTTTTGAAAAGATAGCTTTGTAATATCTCTCTCCATCATCGCCAAATTCTAACTTCTTAGCTTGACGGGAAAACAATAAGCGGTTTAATCGCTCGTACTGTCTCCGCATGCCTAAATCAGTATAGCCCGTTAGTCTAACCTGTATCTCAATCTCACGTTCTTTGTAAGTACCACCATAGAGATATTGACCGTCTCGACCTTTTATATTCGCTGTTTCATGGTGAAAATCAAGGACGTCTCGACCTGTGGTGTTAGCCACAAAAAACGTTCCGTCCTCATTATTCATTTCTTGATTGAGGCTTACTCCACCAAATTGAACTTCTAAACCAGAATTAAATGTTGGCGTGCCTTTTGTCGTGTCATTAAAAATATACATTTAAGTCACCATTAAAGGCTTGAAGCCTTCAATCTTATCCTTTCTTCTTTACTTTGGATATTTGAAATATCTGAAACAAAGGCTCTAAAATCGTTTGAACCAAGCGCAAGGTTAATAACAGCAGGCTCTTTCGCTTGGTTGACTTCATACGTTGCTGATAATGTACCAGATACGTTGTTAGAGAAATCGCCCTGTAAAGCATTTGACATTGCTGAAACTCTAGATCCTGCATCATCAAACATCGAACGAATACCGTCTGCCATTCCAGACACATTGCCTTTGACATCTTCAAAACCACCCATTAAAGCTCTATTGAAACCTCCCATGATAGCTTCCCCTGCTGGGATAAGTAATCTGCGGTCATAAGAGATAGGCCCTTTGTGGGATGCAATCCAGCCAGCGATATTGCCGACGAAGTCTGTAACACCTTTCCACATCGATTTCAAACCTCCGATGAAACCTTCCATAATAGCACGACCTGCACCGCTTAAATCGATGTGCCATAATTTATCAAAGAATCCACCAATTGCATCAATTGCACTAGAAACTCCGCCTTTAAGTGCGTCCATCGCACCCAAGAAACCTTCTTTCATACCGTTAGCAACATTTACTACCGTCTCTTTAATCGCGTTGATTGCACCGCTAATAAATTCTTTAATACCATCCCAGATTGTGGTCACAGTATCTTTAATAGCTCCCAAAACGGTACTAATGATGTCTTTAATTGCATTAATGACAGTTTCAACAACCGTCTTAATACCATTCCAAACAGTTTCCGCTATTCCTTTAATAGCCTCCCAAGCACCGCTCCAATCACCTTTAATAACAGCCGTAACCGCTTTGATGATGCCTGCTATCACGTTCAATACTGTTGAAATAACCGTTGAAATAACAGTCCATACAGTTTGAACAATCGTTGTAAATACAGTCCAAACCGCATTCCATACATTTTGAACAATCTGCATGTATGTTGTAATCACGTTTTGGATAACTTGGATAGCGTTTGTTATAACCTGCTGAATAGCATTCCAGACCGCTTCAACGACCGATGTAAGTGTATTCCAAACATTCGTAGCGACCTCTACAATACCGTTCCAAATACCAGACATGAATTCTGCGAATCCATTCCACAAACCTTTTAATGTTTCAACGATAGGTGTCATAAATTCAACAAAGCCATTCCATGCATTTGTGGAAACCTCTACAACACCGTTCCAAAGATTAGTGAAGAACTCTGTAATGCCGTTCCATACGCCTTTAATCACTTCAACAACCGCTTTAACTACGTTGACAATACCTTCCCAAACAGTCTTAGCTATTGAAACAATTCCGTCCCATAGCGTTGAGAAGAACTCTGTTAAAGCATTCCAGACATTCATCAACGCTTCCACGATTGGTTTCGCACCTTCTAAGAAGCTGTTCCAAACATTTGAAGCGAACTGCTTAATGCCTTCCCAAAGCCCAGAAAAGAACTCAGTAATGCTATTCCATGCATTCTTAATGGCATCTATTACTGGTTTAGCCGTCTCTAAGAAACCATTCCAAAGATTTGAAGCCGTTTCTTTAACGCCGTTCCATAGGTTAGAAAACCACTCGCCAACGCCATTCCAAGCATTTTGAATACCTTTCCAAGCGTTTGAAGCGATGTTGACAATGCCATCCCATAAACCTTTGAAGAAGTTTCTAAAACCTTCACATTTATTCCAAAGAATAACGAACGCCACACCAATTGCCACGACTGCAGCAATCACTAAACCGACTGGACCGAGGAAAGCAACGATTGCAGAAACTGCTGAACCAATCCATCCGCCTACCTTACTGAAGATATTCAGACCGACCATTGCACCTTTAGCAAGTTTTGAACTCCCAGCCATGAAAGTTAAGGCTGAACTAGCGGCTTGAGAACCTTTTGCAATACCACTTAAAGCTTTTCCAACTTTTACGGCACTTTGCAACCCACCGAAAACAGCCTTAGCCCCACCTACTACCTTACTTAGTCCTGTTAAGGCACTTACCACAGGTTTTATTGCCCTTTGAGCAACCTTAAACCCAATAAAAGCTTTGGCGATTGCTTGGATCTGTTCAGGGCTTAGGCTTTGAACAATTTTAGCAAAAGCTTTTATCGCTTCAGAAGCTACTGACAATCCTTTCCCAATCTTTTCGCCAAAAGAAGCCATATCGCCACCAGAAAGCGCTGAAAATACTTTCTTGACAGCTTCCCAAACTTCGCTCAATGCGTTCTTGAAGTCAGAGATTGCGCTTGTATTTGAGAAACCTTTCCAAAATTCCTTGATTTTAGCAGTAGCTGAACCCACGAATGACGTTATTTTTTCGATGACCGCGTTGAAATCAATCTTGCTTACAAAACTCTCAATCCCTGAGGCTAGTTTATTGAAATCAACTTTGTCAAGCTGGTTCATGATTGCCTCAAGTGCCTTAATACCTGCCTTAGACAATGTATCAAAAGCTGGCTTTAATTTGTTTGAAAGTGTTTCTTTCAATCCGTCCATAGCTTGGTCAATCGTCTTGTATTGTGTAGCCATATCCTGCATTGTCGCCCCTGCACGTTTAAACGCTTCAGCGAAATCATCTGTTTTAACTTCGCCTGCTTGAATTTTAAGAATCAAGTCATTTAAGGACATTCCCATTTCTTTCGCAACAGCGCTCATACCTGCTGGAGCTTGTTCCATCATGATACGAAAGTCCTGCCATGTAATTTTCGGTTTAGCTAGCGCCTGTACCATTTGTTGAGATAGGGACGTCATCGCTTGCTTAGGATTCTCTGCGGATGCAGCTAGACCACCCATAGCTTTTACAAGCTCGTTGCTATCGTTTCGACCGATTGCGGCCATTTGAGAGAACGTACTAGCCATGTCTGAGGCTGAGTAGATAGTTTTAGTCGCATAGTCCTGCATAGCCTCTTTTGCCTCGTTGATTTGGTCTTTTCCCCAACCTAATTTACTTAGGTTTCCATCAAACGTATCCCACGCCTTTTTTGAGCTATTCAACTCTCCGACCATTTCGCCTAGTGTGTTTTTGACACTACCGAAAGCCGATGTGATTGCTGAACTAACAAGGTTGGCGCCAAGCATTGACTTAAACATCGAACTGCTCTTATTTGAAATATTATCAAATGCGGATGAGGTCTTCTGAAGTCCGTTGATTGCTTTTTGTAGCCCGTTCAAAGTAGAACTCATTCCCTTATCGACTGCGGTTAATACCGCCTCGACTGAATAAGTTTCTGCCATTATATACCTCCTTTCATTACGTGTTAGCTCTCAGTAAGAGTTCTTTCTCTTTGTCTGAGAGTTGATACTTTTGTTTCGTATCTTTTTTCTTGTAAAAATCACTGTACTTCTTATACAAAGGAGTTTTACCGTCCGATTTTGTAGCCTCCACTTGTCTGGTTAACCAAGCAGAGCGGTGTAAGAGTTCGTCTTCATCCTGCTTTCTCAACAATACACCAGTCATCAACAAGTCGTATTCGTACATTGTCATACGTCCTATCTCGTTCATGTCTGTTATATTTAAAAATCGGACGCAATTAATAATGATTTCCTCGAACGTCTCAAGAGATGATTTCTCAATTATTTCTTCTTGAGATTTTGGTCCATCTCCGACATCAAAGACTTTCCTGCGTTTGACTCGCTTAATTCTTGAATTACATCATCGAATAATTGTTCTAAATCTTCGCACTCTTCAACGTAAGTTTCAACCTCAGATAATGAAGGACGAGGACTTTCAGTTACTGTTCCGTAGTAGATAACATCAGCTAATGATGCGATATTCTTAGCGTACAATTCAGGGATTTTAGCAGATAGAGCCATTCCGAATTTCAAACCTTGTTGTTCGATTGGATAAGCTTTATCCAAAGCACGAACGAATTTTACTCCGAATTTAATGTTGTAAGTTTTATCATTGATTTTTAATTGCATTGTTGTTTTCTCCTTTTTCTAAAAAATACAATAAAAAAGAGAGGCGTGAACCTCTCTTAATTTCTACCCACCGATACCAGGTACGCCTGCTACAGGACTTGCTGGACTAGCTGTTCCTTTTGTTGTATCAGCGAATTCATATTGAACTACTTCAGCTTGACTGTTGTTAAGAGTAGCATAACCCTTAACTCCTGTTCCGTTTACTGCGAACTCAAGTTCTAACTCAATTAAATCTTCAGCGTTTTTAGTTTTCTTGAATGATGTCAAGTAACCTTGATAGTACACTGATTCGAATTTATCGCCTTTCTTTTTAGCGTTCTTTTCAATTTCCCACACTTCGACAAGTTCGCCTTTGTCCATAGCAGTTTCTAACTTAGCAACAAGCTCGTCATCTTCCGCCATGATTGTTGTAGCAGTGATTGAAACCTCAATACCACCGACTGATTGAAGAACGCCGTCTTTAGTTTTCACTGAATTAGTGTCACGGCTCTTTTCTGTTGAGTGTTCAGTTTGGAATGCTAGTTTAGCACCGTCCGCTTTGCTTGCTTCGCCTAACAAACGGAATAATAGGATACTGTCAATCCCTTTTTTTGCAATTGGCATATTTTTTAACCTCTTTCTTTATAAAATTGTAAATACTAAGCGAACACGACCACGTTTTAGCGGTTCGATTGTCGTGTTATCGTCAAAAAGCGATATTGTAGATTGCGAGATATTCAATGCTAGATAATAGCCGTCTGCCTCAACAATCTTCATCGCTTCTCCTAAGATACTCGAACACATATCTGATACTTGTTTACGTTTTTTACGGGTACTCCACACCGATAAGACCAGTTCAACAGTACCTTTCACGTCCGTTTTATTTGGAACAAGTATGGAAGTCGTATCTTCCAACTCTACAAACGGATAGGGAACGTCATCGTCTGGTTTATAATCGTATGTTTTGTACCCTAAAAAAAGACAACGTTTAAATACGCTGTCAAAAACTGCTTGCTCTCTTGATTTCATTTAACCAACCTCTCCAAATCGTCTTTAAATAGTTTTTTCTGTTCGTCAAAAGCTGGTTTGATAAACGGTTGTGCGCTCATTTTGCGAGTCCCTAATTCAACATAAGCAGCGTAACTAGTGCCTGGTGCAACTTTATATTTGAACCTACCGACTTTGCTACTGTTGACAGAAATAGAACGTTTAGTCGCCCCTGTTGGTTTGACAAAATGTTTATTTTTGCCTCGACCTTCATAATGACCTCTAAACTTAGAAGCGTTGGTAACTGCTTTTTTCTGCATTTCTGAACCGTGTTTTTCAACGATACGCTCAACCTCTTCCATTTTAGCTACTTTCTGTAACTTAGCTTGAAGTTTTTCAAGACCTTTCAATTCAAATTGCATACTAGCCAATAGAGTTATCCTTTTCTAAATAGAATACTCTTCCAGACTGTTTATCTGCTCTACTCTTATAGCGTTCATTTCGATACTTGAGATAATCGAATGAGATTTTAGGTGCATTTTGGAAATAGACCACTTTTGAACCACGTTTATACTCTCCAAATACAGCGACTTGCTTATCAATTCCAAGGTCCATTACATGAACTGGAACGATAAATTTTTCTTCTTCATTAGAAGTATATTCGCCAATCTCTGGATCATACTCTTCTTGTTTCTTAGTGATAATCTCCACTCTTTCGTTATATCTCATAGCATTTTAAACCCCGCATTAAATGTTTTTGAACAAACTCGCTTAATCACACTATCGTATTCTTTGAAATCATCAGCATCAAACCTCATTGATGCGCCTTCGAGGGATTGACTACTCATTCCCTCAGCACCAATTCTGTTAAACCGTTTAATAATGACCTCAGTAATAATGTACTCAAGGCCTTCAGGGACATCATCCACGCCTGCGTATGCTAGAAAATTAGCAGTTGTCAACGTTGCTATGGTTGTTAGTAACTTATCTTGAAGTTCATCCTCAATCCCTAGCAATATCTTTGCTTGAGCGATATTTGCCATGTTATCCCTCCAATACTGCGATAAGTTCCTCTTTGTTCAATGTTGAATAACCTTCGATATTGCGTTCTCTAGCGATATCTTTCAACTCTTTAACTGTTAAGTCGCTATAGTTAATAGCTTCAGTTTCAGCAGGCTTTTTAGAATGATGTCGTCGTAACATCATTCCCATTAAACATTTCCTCCAAATTTAACCACTTTTGTTGGGTCGTATAAGTATACGCCATAGTGTTCATCACCAGTAATTACAGTAGTTTTCTTTAAAATGTCACGGTCTGTTTCAATAGCAACATCACGTTTAAGGTTGATAACGAATGCGCCATATTTCGCTACATCGTCTGTATCTGTTTCAACCGCAGAAACTTTAACAAGGAATCCTTTACCTTTGTCCACTTTCTTAGAGCGTACGATTTGAACACCGTGTGTTTCACCAAACGTTCCAGAAACAACAATGTTTGCTCCAATTTCTGAACCGCGAACCCATTCTTTTACTGTGTCTTTACGTAATGCAATTGCATCTTCTGGATTGATTAATGCAACATAGCGAGCGTCTTCTTCGTCCGCAAAGATTGCTAAAGCTTTGTCAAGTGCGTCCCCTGTTACTGGCGCATCATCAACATATTGTGTTGCTTTTTTAGCCTCAACAACTAAGTCGTTGTCCACTTTGTTCGCAATAGCCAATGAAATTTGGTGCGCTGCTTGACCTAATGGGTCGCCAAATCCTGATAATAAAGCCTCGTCTGTTAACTCGATACCTTTACCAGCTTTTTTAATAGTCATTGTTGATTTGTCTGTAGTTAATTGGTCTGGAGTGATTGCTTCACCTTCCGCAATATCTTTAGCATCTCCAGAATATACCCATTTTGGTACTGTAACTGTGTTTCCTGGTTGTCCTACTAACTCACGCTCAACATAAGCAAGTGGTGTAAATTTAATCATTTTTGGTAACTTAGCTGAAACCATATCAGCTAAAACCTCTGGGTTAACTAATTGTGCAATTTTAGTTTGTGTCATTTATTTATCATCCTTTCAATTTACGATATAATTCTGGGTTATTTTGCAGTAATTCATTTCTGCTTTGGTACCCCATTTTGTTGAATTGTTCTTTGGTAATCTCGCCAGCGGAAGTATCTTCCATTTTCTTAGGCGTTTTACCTTTTAATTTTTCGCCAACTTTTTTATCGGCTAGATCATTCACTAAAGCAACAAAGCTTTCTACAGCCTCCTGCGTTCTCTCTGCGGTGTCTTTAACGATTAGACCTAGGATTTTATCGTCTGCTACAATACCACCTTCTGATAGCATTTTTGAGGCTTCTCGCTCTAAACCACTGCGGTTGATTTTAGCTTCCAGTTCAGCAATGTAATCAGCTTGTTTCTTACGCTCATACTCAGCTTTCTGATTTTCGTTCATCTCACGTAGTTTTTTCGCTTCGTTCTCCTTAGCTTCCTGCTCTGATTTCCACTTAGCAAATTTCTTATCGATGATAGCATCGACATCTGCGTCCGTGTACTTCTTTTCGTCTTGCGGTTGTGGTGTAGGTTCTGCAGGTACCTTTTGTTCTTCAACCGTTTCGACTGTTTGTGTTTCTTCGTTCATTTCGAACCTCCTATTTTTAAAGTCGTCCCCGACTGTATTTTCCATAGCTTTTAAAGTCTTCAATGCTTGGACAATAAAAAAACCGTACGGGATTCCATACGGTTAAATTATTTTTTGATATTTCATTTCTCACTCATTTCTGAGCACAAAAAAAGCACTTAGAACTCTCTAGGTGCTTTAGCCATATTGTACTTCAACCTCGTTCATGATTTCCGGTAAAGTTTTTCCTTCAATCTGCAAAGAAATCAAATCATCAAAAGAAGATGCTCTATATTCTTTGTCCGCAATAACAACAACAATATCATAAACAGAATTAGGAAAAATGCCACATACTTGACCATTATAATTAAAAGAAGCGTCCCATCCATTATCATATAACGCTTGTAAATCATCTAATATCGCCATAATATATCTTGATTCTCCTTTCTTTCGTCGTCTGTTAATTCCCTAGTATTTCTACTAACAAACTTACCTTCATCATCAAATACAAAATCATGAGCATGTTCTCCGATTTTTCCATAAGGATGACGTGCTGGTTGTTTATGGTTTGTAAAATGAATATCTTTTGTTTTAAAACCTCTAGCACCATAGTAAGTTCTACCCAGTACATCTCCGTTTGTAGCATCATGCTGAACTACACTATTAGGCAAACCTCTTTTGCCAGGCGGTGTGTGTCCAATTGTAGTCCCTGATACACTTACTATTTTACCACTTTTTATAGCTTTATCAATAGTTTTACGTTCATTGAATTCGCTAATAGTATCTCCGTTCAGGTTTATTTCTTTTTCAGTATCTTTCCCTAAGCGCTTTGGATCTATCATAAAATGCGGAACCGTCGTACATCTACAGTTAGGATGAAATGGTGGAGCGTTCAATGCTGGAACCATCTCTGATACTTTGAAGATTCTCCCGTTGAACGGTTGGCAAATCGGACACGCTTTTAATTCGGTCATGACTTGATACCATTCAACACCATTAGAATCGTAGTTGGCCTTTTGTGCCTCTGAATATACCCTTGCTGATTCTGTCACTGCTAACCGTCTAGCGTATCCATAGGAAACATCAAACTCTTTTTTAAGACTGTTAATCAAAACGTTTGTGCCTTTACCTCTCAAAACTGTATCGGCAACGCCTTTCTTAACAATGTTTCTCAATTCGTTCTGTCTTTCCCAAACCCTAGACGACCACGTTGCGTCTCCGAAATTGGCGTAAACGATAGAGTCAGCAGACACTTTTGAAGATTCAAAACTTCCGAGTGTCATATTCAAAACACCAGCACTAAACAGATTTTCACGTCTGATTGATTCAATCAAGTGCTTATCAATGATTTCAAACTCACTCAAAGCTAAATCATACTGATGAAGCTTGATATTCGCTTGCAACACTTCAAGACGACTTGTTTTCATCTTCAAGTTATACAATCTCATCAAGTCATTTTCCGCTCTTGTGAAATCATCGCTTGTTACTTTCTGACCACGTTCTCTCAAACGATTAGCGCGCTCGACTAACTGCTTAGCTTTAAACCCGACATTAACCATATCAAGACTATCTGCTCGTTGCTTAGCTTGTAATTTTGTGATGCCTTCGCTATCAGCATACTTTTGCCAGAAACTATCGATTTCTTTTTGAATGTTGTTAGCGTGTTGTTGATAGACTCCCTGCAATTGATAAGCTACTCTCTTATCCGCTAGCTCTCTTGCTTTTTCCTCAGCTCGATATCTATCTTCCCAGTATTCGTCATTCAACATCGGCTATAACCTTCTCACTCTCGCTCAACTCAGCGTCTGAGTAGATTTTTTGTTTTTCCAAACGAGTCTCAAGGTCGCCCATCGCCTCTTCCTCTTTTTCCATTCTTTGAATTTCTTTCTGTGGATCATCTACGATAGATAAAACAGACAGCTTAGTTTCCTCTGACACTTGACCAGATAATTGTCCAACAATCTGTGCCTCTTCAAGAATGTTTCGTGGCACGTTTCTAGTAAATGAGTATGACAATCCTGTCCATGCGTCCTCGTAAACAGTAGTTAATGGAACACTAAAAACGATTCTATACAATCTGTTAAATGCGGATTGTAATTTTCTATCTTTCATCCGAGCAAGGTTATCCATAGCCTGCAATTTAAAAGCTAGAGCCGTTCCAGACGAGTTCCCAAACTCAGACTCAGACATATTCGCAACCATTGAAATAGCAAAGATAGACTCTTTCAGTAAGCTGATAAGATTTTCTTGTGTCGTATCTGAACTTGGTTTCTCAAGGAAAGCAACGTCAGGTAAAGGCCCGTCGCCATTCTTCCAAAGATTGAAAATCCTATTCTCTCTGATTTGACTAGCATCTTCACCTTGTAGTTCGACGCCCAGCACTTTCAAGTAAGCGTCTGCGAAATAATCTACATCATTTGCTTTCTCACTTCCTGCCTTGTTTAAAGCGTTAATCAAAGTCTTGACGCTTTCGAAAATACTTTGTCGTTCTTCATTCTCAATCAATTCAACTACTGGGATTGAGTTGTAAATGTGTTGAGTGCGTTCACCGAACCTTACCGCCCCACCAGTCGAAAAAGTAGCATCAATCACTTCATCATTCGTGATAACTTGCCCAACGCCTTCGAGGTTGTTCTCATTGAACGTATATCTAACTGCGAACAATGGACGCTCTTCAATACTGTTATCATGAACGATGAACATATTGATAGGGCTGTTATACGTCGCTCTTGTTTGCTTGAACTCGTCTTGATAAACATAGATAAACGCATGACCAAACACGCTAGACATTTTTGCAAGCTCGAACTCCGAGTCTTCCATGTCGTTGATTTTACGAAAATTAGCGACAAACTCGTTTACAGTTTCATCGTCATGTTTAATCTTAACTGGCACACCAATTTGATAGCCTGTGAACGTATCGACAATGTACTTAGCGTAGTTAAACACCAAGCGATTGTCAGGTTTCCAACTTTCTTTTTTAGGCATTTTTAAGACTTCATGTTGTGAGAGGTACATATCCTCGCTCTCAACATAATTCTTAACTAGCTTACTCATGTGAAGCCTAATCGCTTCAGTAACTACTTCTTCAGTTACCACATCACTTGTTGTTGTAATAACTTTTCGTTTGTTAACAAAAACTTTTGCCAATTTTTAAAATCCTCCTTTAAACATTTTGATTTTACTTCCAGCACCAGAATGCTGTGAGTAAATCGCATACCGCACCGCGTCTAGCACGTCATCATTCTCTTTTACTGGTTCGCCTGTCTTTTCATTCCAGATGTACTGATAGACTTCATCTTTGAATTTGCTGACTTTATCCGATACAACAAAAAAGCGCCCAGCTTTCATCAGCTTTGCAACTTCTTCAATACCAGACAAGACCGATTTGTTAGCGTTAGACGCTCTTAGTTGTTCTCTTTGAAATCTAGCAACGTGTTCAGGTCGTGCGCTATCTGCCCAGAAAGTAATATCTCCGTAGCGTTCCTTGATATTCTTAGCAACATCAACCCAAAAGTCTATCTCTTTGTACTGATACGCATGTTCTTCTAGCAGGTAAACGTCACCCTCTGGCGTTTCTCCGATAACAACGATAGATCCGTAGTGTTCGTATCCCCAGTCAACTCCTGCATATACTTTAGTGATATTATCTGGCGATTTTTTAACGTACATACTCTCTTCAAAATCACGATACACTGCGCCTTCACCAATAACCCAGCGCCCGTAAATACCACGCTCAGTGAACATACCGCTTGGAGTTGTAGCAATCACGTTGTTAATGTATCTCTTGTTTAAGAATGTATTGTCAAAAATAGTAAAATGATTTGAAATTATCTTTTCGTTGTCTGCTTTGTCAA
>CAJZJY010000004.1 GCA_916050055.1 uncultured Streptococcus sp. | reverse complement strand
GCTCGTAGTTTTTCAAAACAGCACAAAACCCCTTATTGTTTCTCCCATTCCAGCCAAAGGCTCACCCAATTTCTGCACAAAAAATATCACCAAAATATTACAGAAACCGTTTTTATGTTACGAAATAAAAAAGTTTCCTAAAAATCTATAAAATACAAGAATAAAAAGCCAAATTCTGCTATACTAGAATAGAATTCTTACAGCCAAGTCTGTAGAAGAATTATCTAAGGAGGAAACAGTGTGGTTGCATTAAATTTTAAAGCACAAAATATCGGAATTGACTTAGGCACAGCTAACACGATTGTTTATCTAGAAGATGAGGGAATCGTCACACGTGAACCTTCCGTGGTTGCAAAAAATATCGTTACAGAAGAAATTATCGCAGTAGGAAAATCTGCATTTGAAATGATTGGTAGAACACCAGAAAATATCGTGGCATTACGCCCAATGAAAGATGGCGTAATCGCTGACTACAATACAACGACAGCAATGTTGAAATACTTCATTCAGTCGATTGTGGGCCGCTCATTCTTTAAACCAGTGGTCATTATTTGTGTGCCAAGTGGCATTACAGACGTTGAAAAAAGAGCCGTTTTAGACGCGACAAAATATGCAGGAGCTAAAGAAGCGTACGTGGTTGAAGAACCATTCGCAGCAGCGGTTGGAGCAGGCCTTCCTGTCACAGACCCAACTGGAAGCATGATTGTCGATATCGGTGGCGGTACGACAGACGTTGCGACGATTTCGCTTGGAGGAATCGTAAATAGCCGTTCGATTCGTGTCGGAGGGGACGAGTTAAACGAGTCTATTATTCAGCATGTTCGTAAGACGTATAATTTATTAATCGGGGAACGTACGGCTGAAGAATTAAAAATTATGTTAGGTTCAGCTTCCATTGAAAAAGCACAGGGAAGCATGCAAGTGCGTGGTCGTGACATGGTCACAGGATTACCACGTGTTGTTGAAGTGCCTGCAAAAGAAATTGCAGTTGCGATGAGTGAAATCATTCATCAAATTTTAGACGCAGTAAAAGATGTATTGGAACAAACACCGCCAGAAATTTCTGCGGACGTTATTGATCATGGAATCGTGTTAACAGGTGGAGGCGCAATGCTTCGTCACCTTGCTGAGATGATTTCGAAGGAAACGCAAGTACCAGCCTTTGTGGCCAATGATCCACTCGATTGTGTGGCATTAGGAACTGGTGCGATTTTAGCAAATCCATCATTAATGAAAAAATAGAGTCCGTTGAAAAATAAATAAAGAGGAGTGATGATGTGAATCCAATTTTTTCAAATAAGAAACTAATTGGTTGGGTAATCGGAATTATCACGGCATTAGCATTGATCATGTATTCCATTACTTACGGCAGCAATATCGTGACTCAAGGTGTTAATGATGTAACCAATATTCTAGGAAGATTAGTCTCTTATCCAGCAAATAGTATTAATGATTTTATCGATAGCGTGAGTGATTTATCAAATACGTATCAAGAAAATCAATCGTTAAAACAAAAAATTGATACCATTCATGAATTAGAAGTTCAATTGAGTGAGTTAAAACGTGATAACCAAAAAATGAAGGAAACGCTCAAGTTGCAAGATACGCTGAACGATTATACGTTAGTGAATGCGACGGTGATTGCGCGTAATCCAGACACATGGCGTGATGTCATTACAATTAATAAAGGGTCTAATGACGGTATCCAACCGCAAATGTCTGTTATGAGTGATAATGGACTTGTAGGGAAAGTCATGGACGTGAATCCAACGAGTGCACGTGTAGCGTTATTATCGAATGCTGATAATACATTAGTGCGTGTAGCAGCGATGATTCAAAACGAAAAAGAACCAATCTACGGAACCATCACTGGCTATGACGATAAAACGAATATGTTAGTGATGAGCCAAATTCAAGCAACGCAAGATATCAAAGTTGGGGATAAAGTCGTGACAAGTGGTCTCGGTGGCATTTCTCCAAACTCACTATATATCGGTACGGTTGAAGAAGTGGCGATGGACCGTTTTGGCTTGTATAAAGAAGTGAAAATTCGTCCAGCAGCGGATACGAATGACGTTCGTTACGTGACGGTCGTTATTCGTACAAGCGAAAGCGAGGGGCAATAATGCGCATCTCAAAAAGAGTTTACTGGGTGTTATTTGTTTATATCCTTGCTTTCTTAGCCGATGGAGTATTAACGAATCATTTTTCAAAATTATTTCTCTTCTCAGGCTATAGCTTAACACCTCGAATGATTATTATCGCTGTCGTGATGTTAAACTTTATGATTGACCATAAATCCATGTTCTGGTTTACCGTGGTCGCTGGATTTTTAGTGGATAGTTATTACTCGGGAGTTCTCGGTGTCTATATGGCGCTGTTTGCAGTGATTGTACGAATCATTCGTTTAGTTCGCTCGAACATCCTTCAAAATCCATTTACATTAGGGCTTGCACTTGTATGCTTCTTAAGCTTCACCGAAGTCTCTGTTTACTTCGTGTATGCCTTACGAGGAGTGGCAAGCATGGATTGGAACGAGTTCTTAGTAGTAAGACTCGGGGCAACTTTAATGTTAAATATCGTGATTTACTATATTTTATATCTCCCACTTCGCAATTTTGCTAGATGGGTGAACTCAACACCGGTCGTTAGTCCACATGACTTAATGAACCATCGTAGAGCATAATAGGAGAAAGGTTTGGCTGTTTGTGGCCAAGCCTTTTTGATTACACGTTAATAGTACTGACAAAGCCGATAGATATGGTATAATAAAGAGAATTAGTGTCAAGAGAAAGAGGAATTGAATGAAGAGAGCAACATTTTTAAAAGCAAGTCTAATCTCGAAAGGAATCATCGCGACCTGTGCGATTGTCGGTTTTCTAATGCAGATGACGCTTCACGGTTGGCATGGACTTCGTTACTATACGAACCAATCGAATCTACTCGTTGGAGTATTTATGGTGTACTTGCTCTTCAAATACCGCAAGAGTGGCCATTGGAGTAAAATGGACCTTCGCTTGAAGGGTGGCGTGACGGTTGCGATTCTTCTAACCGGTCTGGTGTATCACTTTATGTTAGCACCGCAAAAGACAGCAGAAGAGTTCTGGACAATTGAGAATTTCCTGTCGCACTATATTGTGCCGTTTGGAACGTTGTTAGACTGCATCGTCTTTGATAAAGGGCATTGCTACAAATGGTATGATCCATTCACGTGGACGCTATTGCCGCTTGTCTATGCGATTGTATCTGTTGCGATTGCGCTTACCACACGTATTCCGATTGGAAATAACAAAGATGGCCCGTTTCCGTACTTCTTCTTGAATGTGGATAAATATGGATTCGTCGGCGTCTTGCAATATTGCTTAGGATTAGCCGTAGCCTTCTTAATCGGCTCGTATATTCTTTTCGTATTTAAAAATGGATTAAAAACGAAGGAACGTTTATAAGAGAGGAGACTTTCATGGTTCGAGATATTGGAATCGACTTAGGAACCGCAAATATTTTAGTGTTCTTAAAAGATCGTGGAATTATTTTAAATGAACCGTCACTTGTTGCGCTAGATGAGCGTAATGGCGACGTGATTGCAGTCGGTGAACGTGCGTACCAAATGGTGGGCCGTACGCCAAAAGAAATCAATGTGCACCATCCATTAAAAGGTGGGGTGATTGCGGATATCGCAGTTACTGAGCAATTGCTTGAATTATTCATGCAAAAATTAAACTTAAATAGTTGGTTCTCAAAACCAGATATTTTGATTTGTACACCAACAAATATTACGACAGTCGAACAAAAAGCCATTATCCAAGCAGCAATCAAATGCGGCGGACGTAATATTTACTTAGAGGAAGAACCAAAAGTAGCAGCGGTCGGTGTTGGACTGGATATCTTCTCTCCAATTGGAAACATGGTCATCGATATCGGTGGCGGAACAAGTGATATTGCTGTTCTTTCAATGGGCTCAACGGTCACAAGCCGTTCGATTAAATTAGCTGGCGACAATATGGATTTTGCCATTTCGGAATATATTAAAGACAAATATCAACTCATTATCGGGGACCGTACTGCTGAAGCTATCAAGATGAATCTAGGTAGCGCGATTGAAGTGGAAAACGAGTCGGATATGATTGTTAAAGGTCGTGATATGACGACTGGATTACCGAAGACCGTTACCATTTATACAAATGAAATTTATCATTGCTTAAAAGAAATGCTCGATACGATTGGAGAAGAAGCCAGACTCGTACTCGAAGCGACTCCACCAGAACTCGCAGGAGATATTATCGAACGCGGCGTAATGGTAACAGGGGGCGGAGCGCTCATCCAAGGAATCGACCGTATGCTTTCTGAGAAGCTACAAGTTCCAGTGATGATTGCTGAAAACCCGCTACAAAGTGTGGCGATTGGAACAGGAATCCTATTAAACCGAATTAAAGCAGATCGAGATATTTTCTCAGGGCTAAGAAGACTCTTCAGTTCTAAGAAAGTCGTAATGAACCCAACTGCGAATATGATTGATGATGAAAGGAAAGAAGAAGCATGAAGCAAGAATTGAAAAATAGTGGTCACTTATTATTGACGGCGCTACTCCGTGTCTTAATCTTCGTGATTATCGCAGTCATCTTATTTGCACTTGGCTTAATGGTTGGTTATGCCGTTCTTGGTGAAGGTCACAATCCATTTGATATTTTCTCAAAAGAAGTATGGGACAAGATTTTCAACTTTATTAACTAACAAGCAGATAGATTGACCTTTGCTGACTATTGAAGTAGACTATAACAAAAGCAGAATATGGAGGAAATGCTATGAATTTAATTCCAACAGTTATCGAGCAGTCTTCTCGCGGAGAACGCGCTTATGACATTTACTCACGTTTATTAAAAGACCGTATTATCATGGTAAGCGGACCAGTTCACGACGATATGGCGAATGCGATTATCGCGCAATTACTATTCTTAGATGCACAAGATCCTGAGAAAGATATTTACATGTATATTAACTCTCCCGGAGGAAGTGTAACAGCAGGTTTAGCCATCTACGATACAATGAACTTCATCAAAGCAGACGTTCAAACCATCGCGATGGGACTAGCAGCATCAATGGGTTCATTCCTATTAACAGCTGGTGCTAAAGGGAAACGCTATGCATTACCAAACGCTGAAATCTTAATTCACCAACCATTAGGTGGAGCTCAAGGTCAAGCGACAGAAATTGAAATTGCAGCACGTCAAATCTTGAAAACACGTGAACGCTTAAATAAAATCTTGGCGAAACAAACAGGACAAAAATTATCACGTATCGAAAAAGATACAGACCGTGATAACTACATGACAGCACAAGAAGCATTAGAATATGGCTTAATTGATGCGATCATGGAAAGCTCAAAAGAAATGAAATAACAGTGTGAAAACTGAAGAATACCTTCTGAAACAAATCGTTTTGGAGGTATTCTTTTTTTATTGTTTTGATTTCTGAAGATTTAACATTTAAAATATTGTTTTTATGTGAAATTTTTCATTTATTGTTTATTAATGTTTGTGAAAACGTTATAATAGTAATTGTAATAATAAAAATAAAAAGTGAAAGGTGAGAAAAAATGAAAAGAAATTGGAAAGTTCTTTTACTAAGTATTTTATCGGTTCTACTTTTATTCGGCTGTGCTACAGCGAAGAAGAGTGGGAAATTTGAAGGAGTGGGGAATGGTAAGCACGGCGAGATTAAAGTAGCCGTTACGATTACCGATGCGAAGATTACTAACATTGAAGTCGTTCAGCAAGATGAAAATAAAGGGCTGTCCGATCCGGTTTACAACGAGTTGAAGGAAACGATTATCGCGCAAAACTCAGCAGATGTCGATGTTGTGTCTGGAGCGAGTGCAACTAGTGAAGGTTATTTAGAAGCCGTTAAAGATGCGATTAAGAAATCAGGCATTACGCTTGTCGCTGCAAAACAAACGGCAACGAATAAAAACGAGCTTCCTGCAGAACAAACCTTTGATGTCGTTATCGTTGGTTCAGGTGGTGCCGGACTTAGTGCTGCGATTGAAGCTGCAGAAGCTGGTAAGTCAGTCGCTATTGTTGAAAAAATGCCAACAGTCGGCGGGAATACGCTTATTTCCGGTGGGGAAATGAATGCGCCTGGTAACTGGGTACAAAAGAATCTTGGAATTACTGGCGACTCTGTAGAAGCGTACTATAATGATACGATGAAGGGTGGAGACAATATCGGGGATCCTAAACTCGTTCATTTAATGGCTGAAAAAGCATTGGAATCAGCAGAATGGTTACGAGACGACGTACACGTTGAATTCCTATCAGATCAATTATTCCAATTCGGTGGACACTCATTTAAACGTGCATTGATTCCTAAGGGCCATACTGGTGCGGAATTAGTGTCTAAATTAAAAGCAAAAGCAGAAGAACTTGGTGTTAAGATCTTCTTGAACGTGAAAGCAGATGAATTAATCCAAGATGCAAACGGTCGTGTGACAGGTGTGAAAGCCACTGACAAGGCTAAAAAAGAAGTCAAATTCCTTGCTAACAATGGGGTTGTATTAACAACAGGTGGTTTCGGTTCAAATGTCGAAATGCGTAAAGAATATAACAAAGAATATGACGAACGTTATAAATCAACAGATACAGTCGGAACTACTGGGGATGGTATCGTAATGGCTCAAAAAGCTGGGGCTGCGTTGAAGAACATGGAATACATCCAAACATACCCAATCGCAAATCCGAAAACTGGTATGATTTCACTATTAGCCGATACTCGTTTTGATGGAGCGATTCTTGTGAACCAAGAAGGAAAACGTTTCGTGGAAGAATTAGACCGCCGTGACGTGATTTCTAAAGCGATTTTAGCGCAAACAGGTGGATATACTTACCAAATCTGGAACGATAAGATTGATGCGATTTCGAAGACAAAAGAAGCGCATAAAGCAGAGTACGATGAGTTGATTCGTGAAGGCTTGTTAGTGAAAGCTGATACGATTGAAGAAGCTGCGAAATTCTTTGATATCGATATCAATAACTTGAAAGAAACAATCGCAAAAGTAAATGAATATGCGAAAAACAAAGATGACAAAGATTTCCATCACCGTGGTGGACTAGTGTCTCTTGAAGAAGGTCCATACTACATTCAAAAAGCCGTTCCTTCTGTTCACCATACAATGGGTGGGGTTGTTATCAACGAAAAAACAGAAGTGTTAAATGAAAAAGGCGAACCAATTCCAGGCTTATACGCTGCTGGTGAATTAACAGGGGTTATCCAAGGTAAGAACCGTCTTGGAGGAAATGCGATTACGGATATTATCACATTCGGACGTATTGCCGGTAAAGAAGTCGGAAGTAAATAAGCTAGTAATGTATCGTGCAGTTGAACTTTTCCCGTTCGCTGCACGATTTTTTCGCCGTATATCTTCCTTTTTAGTCGTGAAAGCGGTACAATAGACACATACGACTTTGTTAGAAGGTAAAAGGGGAAAAGGTTATGACAACAGAAGGAAATCCATTACAAAATGCACGAGTGGCATATGAATATTACGAATTACCAGGGGAATTAGTAGATATTCAACCTTTAGGAAATGGATTAATTAATAAAACCTATCAAATTACACATACACATGAAAATGAAGAAAAACAATATGTATTACAAGCCATCAACCATGATATTTTTCCAAACGTACGTGGATTAATGGAAAATATCGAGAAGGTAACCACATATCTTCGTGAAAAATACGAAGCAGAAGGGCGCGACGCTTCTCGTGAAACGCTCCGTGTCATCCGCACTAAAGATGGCCACTTAACAGCCAACTTGGATAACGGAACTTACTGGCGTATTTATGATTCAGTGAAAAATAGCTATTCATTAGATAAAGTAGAAAATCCAGAACAATTTTATATCACAGCCAAAGCATTCGGTCGTTTTGCTTATGACTTAAACGACTTCGATGCTAGCCAATTGGTCGAAGTGATTCCGAAATTCCACGATACACGTAATCGTTACAGACAATTGGAAGAAGCGATTAGAGAAGATCGCGTTGGCCGTGTGAAAGAGGTGCAAGAAGAGATAGCATTTATCCAAAACCGTAAAGCGGACTGCTTCTTACTCTATGATTTACTCGATGAAGGCGTATTGCCGCTTCGTGTAACGCATAATGATACAAAATTAAACAACATCATGTTCGACAGCGAAACGAAAGAACCGCTTTGCATCGTGGACCTTGATACCGTAATGCCAGGGTTGGTGTTATTTGATTTTGGTGATTCGATTCGTTTTGGTGCTAATGATTGTGCCGAAGACGAACCAGATCTATCAAAAGTGAACTTCGATTTCGACTTATACGAAACATACGTGAAAGGTTTTATCGAAGGTACAAACGGCATCTTGACGGAAGCCGAACTCGAATACTTACCTTGGGGTGCGCGTGTCATTACGCTCGAACAAGGCATTCGTTTCTTGACGGACTATATTAATGGGGACGTTTATTATGCGACAACTCGTCCAGGACAAAACTTAGACCGTGCACGTACACAATTGAAATTGGTACAAGATATGGAAAACGTTTGGGATAAGATGGTCGACGCTGTTAAAAACGCACAAAAATAAGAATTTCAGACTCTCTGACAGATTTGTCAGGGAGTTTTTTTGCGCCTCTATATACTATATATAGTAAATTATAACCATTCTAAAACACAATATATTGTGTTTTAGGGGTTGATTTTTCTATTTGGAGTGCTACAATAAGGAATAGAGTTAAAGGAGGAATCGTGATGAGTGTAGAGACATTAACGGCATTAACGGTCACGAAGAGGGATGGCCGACAAGTCGAATTTCAAAAGGAAAAAATTCAACGTGCAATTGAAAAAGCGGAAATCGGATTGAATGGTATATTAAGCGACGAGCGGATGGTAGTGCTTGGTCGCATCGTAGAGGATGTCCTCGCGGAGATTTCAAGACGCTTTAACGATACGATTGAGATTTATGAAATTCAAAATATCATTGAACATTTACTGATTGAAGATGGAGAATCGGCTCTGGCACAAGAGTATATTGCCTACCGTGTAGACCGTGATTTGCGCCGTAAGAATCAGTTGGATTTCCAATGGGCGCTCTCACGATTAACGAATAAAGAAGCCAGCGTTGTGAACGAGAACGCGAATAAAGATAGTAAAGTGTTTAATACACAGCGCGACTTAACGGCGGGAACGGTTGGGAAGATTATCGGTTTGAAGATGCTTCCGCCGCACGTGGCCAATGCACATTTAAAAGGTGACATCCATTATCACGACTTGGATTATCATCCATATATGCCGCTTACGAATTGTTGCTTAATTGACTTTGAGCATATGCTAGGGCTTGGCTTTAAAATCGGAAATGCAGAAGTGGAGTCTCCTAAATCCATTCAAACAGCGACTGCCCAAATGGCTCAAATCATCGCGAATGTAGCGAGCAGTCAGTATGGGGGTTGTTCTGCTAACCGTGTGGATGAGTTACTGGCACCTTATGCAGCTAAGAATTATGAAAAGCATTTAGCAGATGCAAAAGTCTGGATTGAAGGAGCGGACCGTCAAGAAGCGTACGCGATGAAGAAGACGGAAAAAGATATTTATGATGCGATGCAATCCTTAGAATATGAAATCAACACGCTCTATACATCGCAAGGACAAACACCGTTTACCACACTTGGATTTGGACTCGGAACGAATCACTTTGAACGTTGTATTCAAAAAGCTATCTTGCAAGTACGCATGGAAGGAATTGGCAAAGAAAAACGGACGGCCATCTTCCCGAAACTCGTCTTCACATTGAAACGTGGCGTGAATTTGGAAGCCAATGACCCAAACTACGACGTGAAGCAATTGGCGCTGGAATGTGCGACAAAACGCATGTATCCAGACGTATTAAGCTATGACCAAATCGTTCGTTTAACAGGAAGCTTCAAGGTACCGATGGGATGCCGTTCATTCTTACAAGGATGGAAAGACGAAAACGGCCAAGAAGTGAACGACGGACGGATGAACTTAGGGGTTGTCACGCTCAATATTCCTCGAATTGCCCTTGAAGCGGGCGGATCTCTTCAAAAGTTTTGGGAGATTTTTGAGGAAAAGCTAGCGATTTGTAAAGACTCACTTGTCTACCGTGTGGAACGTTGTAAGGAAGCCACTCGAGATAATGCGCCGGTCTTATATCATTATGGAGCATTTGGCCAACGCTTGAAGGAGGACGAAGAAGTCGACGTCTTATTTAGAAACAAACGTGCGACGGTTTCTCTAGGCTATATCGGCCTCTATGAAGCAGCAACGGCCTTCTTTGGACCTGCGTGGGAAACGAATCCTGAAGCCAAAGCGTTCACCTTAGAAATCGTGAAATCGTTGAAGGCTCATACGGATGCATGGGGCGACGAGTATGGCTATCATTTCAGCGTTTATGCGACTCCAAGTGAAAGCTTGACAGACCGTTTCTGTAAGCTCGATATTGAAAAATTCGGTCTCGTGCCAGACATTACCGAGAAGGAATACTACACGAATAGTTTCCATTATGATGTGCGCAAAAATCCAACGCCATTTGAAAAGATTGAGTTCGAGAAAGATTATCCAGTGTATTCTTCAGGGGGATTTATCCATTACTGCGAATACCCAGTGCTTCGTCAAAATCCAAAGGCGCTGGAAGCTGTGTGGGATTTTGCCTATGACAAAGTCGGATATCTTGGAACGAACACACCAATCGACCACTGCTATAAGTGTGGATTTGACGGCGAATTTATTCCAACGGCTAAAGGGTTCGAATGCCCACAGTGTAAGAACCATGATCCTCAAACATGTGATGTGGTGAAAAGAACTTGTGGTTATCTTGGTAATCCGCAAGCACGTCCTATGGTGCATGGTCGTCACGTGGAAATTTCTTCGCGTGTGAAACATATGCCAAAACTCAAGGAACGCTATGCGCTTGGGGTGACAGAGGATGAATAACCCGAAGCCAAAAGAATGGACCAGCCAGCAGTATTCCCAAGGGAAGATTGCAAGCTATAAACCGTATAATTTTGTTGATGGAGAAGGGGTACGCTGCTCGCTGTATGTGAGTGGCTGCCTTTTTGCCTGTGAAGGGTGTTATAACGTCATCGCGCAAAATTTCAATTACGGCATTCCGTATACGAAGGAACTCGAAGCACAAATCGTTGAAGATGTGGGCGCTTCGTATTGTCAGGGTTTAACACTCTTAGGAGGTGAGCCGTTTTTAAATACGGGTGTCTGCCTTTCTCTAGTAAAGGCTCTCAGACTAGCATACGGGCACACCAAAGACGTATGGTCGTGGACAGGATATACATGGGAAGAATTGATGCAAGAAACAGAGGATAAGCTTGAATTGCTCCGCTTGATTGATATTTTAGTCGATGGACGATTTGAACTCGCAAAGAAGGATTTGACCTTGCAGTTTCGCGGCTCTAGCAATCAACGCATTATCGATGTGCAGGCGTCTCTTGCGGCTGGGGAAGTCATTTTATGGAAAGGCCTCTGGGAATCATAAGAAACGATAAAATTTCTGACAAATGGTCATTATTTTGATAAAATGAAGGAATGAAATACGTTAAAGGAGACGACAATGGCGATTACAGGACTTGGAATGGATGCAGTGGAACTTTCACGCATTGAAAAAATCGTGGCAGAACCGAAAACTTTTTTACAAAAAGTGCTGACTCCAGCAGAACTTGAGAAATATAATAGTCTTCCAACGAAGCGAAAAGTGGAGTTTCTCGCAGGACGTTTTGCGGCCAAGGAAGCCTACGCAAAAGCATTGGGAACGGGCATTGGACAACACGTGTCATTCCAAGATATCGAAGTCTTAAATGATGCGTCAGGAAAACCAGTCCTTGTGTGCAAACGGTACGCCCACAAGACATGGGTCACCATTACGCATACAAATCATGATGCGTATGCCGTCGTCGTATTAGAATCCAACGAATAAAAAGGAATGAACCAATCATGTTAGAAGCAATCCATCGAAATACACGAGTTGTAGTGGATTTATCGATTGTAAAACAAAATATTAAAAAGCAGATGGAAAAATTGAGCCCTTCTCAAGAGCTCTATGCCGTTGTAAAAGCCAATGCATACGGACATGGGATGATTCCAGTGGCAAAAGCAGCCCTAGAAGCTGGCGCTACAGGTTTCTGTGTAGCGAACGTAGATGAAGGATTGGGCTTACGTCAGGCTGGATTCACACAACCCATTTTAATTCTAGGACTGAGCCGCGTTGAAGATGCCGCACTCCTAGCTGAAAATAAAATCACTGCGAGTGTAGACTCAGTAGAGTGGCTAACAGAAGCCACACAGTATTTAAATGATACACCGTTAAAAGTGCATATTGCCGTGGACTCAGGAATGGGACGTATCGGCGTGGTGAACGAGGAAGAATTAGCAGCGGTCGAAGCCGTGCTACAAAATGGCTCGTTTGAATTCGAAGGCATTTTCACGCATTTTGCGACGGCCGACGAAGCAGACACGACACAACTAACGAAGCAAATCCGAAAGTTTCACCGTCTGGTCGATGAATTAAGTGTCAAACCAGCACACGTGCATTACTCAAACTCAGCCTATGCGCTTTGGCATGGGGCAGGAGAAAGCGCCATTGTTCGATATGGTATTGGAATTTACGGGATTAATCCTTCCAATGGAGATTTAGCGCTGAAAGACGAAGCGGCCTTAACACCGGCCCTTCGCTGGGAAACAGAAATGGTGAAAGTGAAGAAGCTGGAAGCAGGAGACACGGTGAGCTACGGTGCGACATACACTGCAGACGAACCGCAATGGGTAGCGACACTTCCAGTTGGCTATGCGGATGGATTTATCCGTGCTTACAATAAAGGGGAAGTCTTAGTGGATGGCGTGCGTTGTCCAATCGTTGGACGCATTTGCATGGATCAGTGCATGATTCGCTTGCCGCATGAATTTCCAGTAGGGACAACGGTGACGCTCCTTGGAAAAGATGGAGACGAAGAAATTACCGCGATTGAATTAGCGAAGCGTTCAGAGACGATTGCCTATGAAGTGCTTTGCATCATTTCAGACCGCGTGAAACGGGTGTATATAAATGATTGATAAGATTGTAAGAGGCGATGTGTGTCTTGCGGACTTATCGCCAGTTGTCGGAAGTGAGCAAGGGGGAAAACGCCCTGTCCTCATCGTGCAAAATGATGTAGGAAATCACTTTAGTACAACGGTCATTGTAGCGGCGATTACTGCCAAACATACAAAGGCCAATATTCCAACGCATATTGAAATCAAAAAAGACCAATTCGGGTTCGAACGCGACTCGGTAGTCTTACTCGAGCAATTACGGACAATTGATAAAGTCCGTATTCTTGAAAAGATTACAACAGTCGATAGTGACTTTATGAAAATCATTGATGTAGGACTCAAAGTGAGTCTAGGGTTAGAATAAAAACAGTCCTCTAAAGAAAACTTTAGAGGACAATTTTTGTTTTAAACGGAGAATTTCTCGAGAAAATTCCCTTGATTTACCATGGGGATGGTAGTATACTAATTAAGTACCTTAAGTACAAATGCCTCCTTAGCTCAGTTGGTAGAGCAGTAGACTCTTAATCTATGGGTCACAGGTTCGAGCCCTGTAGGGGGCATATATTATACGCAAAAAGCCTTGGTTTTCCAAGGCTTTTTTGCTTGTCTATAACTAATTTGCCCCACAGTTTTTTATGAGCAATCTTCCAGACATCTCTAATTTGATTAAATTCTTCAAAAATTTTCTCTTCTAAGATGTGTCCATACACTTCTACTAGTATTGAAATATCTCTATGACCTAAAATCTTTGCAATAACTCCAAGGTCAAATTCTTTGTGCCATTTGAAGCCAATAGGATGTAAAGTCTTAAAGAAATGCTGTTATCTTTAAGAAGAAGCAGAAAAAGAAGTAAGGAACTTTTCATAATAATGGCCGTAGCAAATCTTTGCATTTTTGCCTTATCTTTTTTAACATAGTACTATTAAAAAAGAAGAGGTGAAAATCATGGAAACATATACACTTGCAAATGGGGTTGCTATTCCTAAAATTGGTTTTGGAACTTGGCAAATTGCTGAAGGCGAAGAAGCCTATAACAGCGTTAGCTTCGCACTTAAGGCGGGTTACACACATATTGATACCGCACAAATTTACGGTAACGAGGTTTCTGTAGGTAAGGCGATTGCTGATAGTAATTTGGCACGTGAGGATATTTTCCTAACTACCAAACTTTGGAATGATAAGCACGATTACGAGTTGGCTAAGACTTCTATCGATGAGTCTCTCGAAAGACTTGGTGTGGATTATTTGGATCTTTTG
Organism: uncultured Streptococcus sp.; assembly: GCA_916050055.1. GTDB lineage: Bacteria > Bacillota > Bacilli > Lactobacillales > Aerococcaceae > Granulicatella. Next base: position 1,044 of record CAJZJY010000004.1, on the reverse strand, counting down.
CTTATCCATTGGCCTAATCCAAAGGCGCTTCGTGAGAATGATGCTTGGAAGGCTGGCAATGCGGGTGCATGGAAGGCTATGGAAGAAGCCTACAAAGAAGGTAAGGTGCGTGCTATCGGTGTGTCTAACTTTATGCAACATCACCTAGAAGCTCTTATTGAAACAGCTGAAATTGTTCCACATGTCAATCAAATCCTCTTGGCTCCAGGTTGTGACCAAGAAGACTTAGTTGCCTATTGCCAAGAGCGCGATATCCTTCTTGAAGCCTATAGTCCACTAGGTACAGGTGGCATTTTTGGAAATGAAGATGTTGAAGCAGTGGCTGAACGTAACGGTAAATCTGTGGCACAAGTTGCTCTGCGTTGGAGCCTTCAAAAAGGTTTCTTGCCACTACCTAAGTCTGTGACACCTAAAAATATAAAAGCTAACTTGGATATCTTCGACTTCGACTTATCAGAGGAAGATATGGCAGTCTTGGATAAGATTCAAGGCATCAAAACTCAGGATAATCCTGACACAGTTAATTTTTAGTAGGATTTTAAGAAACTCGTCAGGGTTGCTTTTTAGCATGTGGTTTAAAGACCATCGTAAGAATGCTTACTGGCGGGCTCATGGTCTACTTCATCTTTGTATTTACACAAAGTTATTGACACTATCCTCTGCAAAAATATAAACATTTTATTCTATTTTGTACAGATAATAATAACAAATGACCATATTCCTTGCCTGTTAACAATCATTTTGATACTCTACAACCGGAGGTAAATATGACAAAATAATTGGAGGTGAATATTATAAAACAAAAAATTAATCGAATTGTAGGTTCCATTGGTGCCTTTATTGGAATTGTAGTATTTATTGCCTACATTCCTCAAATTATCGCCAATTTACAAGGAAATAAAGCTCAACCATTTCAACCTTTAGTAGCTGCTGTATCTTGCTTAATCTGGGTTATTTATGGATGGACAAAAGAACCTAAAAAGGATTGGGTACTAATCATTCCAAATTCAGCTGGTGTTATTTTAGGTGGAATCACTTTTTTGA
>CAJZJY010000003.1 GCA_916050055.1 uncultured Streptococcus sp. | reverse complement strand
ACAATTAGCAGCGTTCCGTGCAACTCCAAACTTAAACGTGATTCGTCCTGCTGATGGTAACGAAGTATCTGCTGCGTGGAAAGTAGCTGTAGAAGCAAAAGACCGTCCAACAGTATTAGTATTCTCACGTCAAAACTTACCAGTTCTTGAACACTCAAAAGAACTAGCTTACGAAGGTGTGAAACGTGGGGCATATGTGGTTAGCCCACAAAAATGCGATACTCCAGAAGGTATCTTGATTGCGACAGGTTCTGAAGTGGCGCTTGCCATTGAAGCGCAAAAAGTTCTTGCCGAAGAAGGGATTGATGTATCTGTTGTATCAATGCCATCCATGAACTTGTTCGAAGAACAACAAAAAGAATATCGCGAATCAGTATTACCAAGCGATGTTCGTAAACGTGTAGCCGTTGAAATGGGCGCAAGTTTCGGATGGGGTCAATACGTTGGCCTTGATGGGTCAACTGTGACAATCGACCGTTTCGGTTTATCAGGTAACGGAAACAAAGTCATGGAAACATTAGGATTCACTGTAGAAAATGTAGTGAATACATTTAAATCTTTATAAAAATAAGTTAAAATAAGAGATTGAAGGTCTGGGTATATCAGGCTTTCAATCTTTTTTTGTTTTTAGGAGAATGTATGAAAGAATTAAAACAGGCATTTACAATTAGTTTACCCATCTGTTTCGGGTATGTCTTTTTAGGAATTGCATTTGCACTTCTGATGTCTCAAGAAGGATTTCCTGCTTGGGCTTCTATTTTTTCAAGTCTATTTGTTTATGCTGGTTCCATGCAATTTGCCATTGTCTCATTTATGAGTGCAGGGATGAGTTTTTGGATGATTGCCTTAATGACTTTATTTATTAATGCCAGAATGCTATTTTACGGCGTTAGCTTTATTGAGGAATTTAAAAAGTTGGGGTGGAAGGCTTTTTATTTAATCTTCGCCTTATCGGATGAAACCTTCTCGCTATTAGTGGGGATGAAACAAACAAAAACTGAAGGCAATGAGAACGTTATGGTCTATGTTGGGCTCTTGAACCATTTCTATTGGATTCTTGGCACAGTCATTGGAGTTGTTATCGGCGAATTCCTTCCGTTTTCAACAAAGGGCATCGATTTTTCTATGACGGCACTCTTTGTGGTGATTCTCGTGAACCAATTGAAAAAGGCAGACCGCTATTTCCCATTTATCATTGGGGGAGTGAGTGCGATTTTCTGGTTGATTTTTGTTGGAAAACAGTATTTTCTTGTGTGCGCATTAGCCACGACGATGATTGGATTAATTGCAATCTTCGAACGTGAGAAACTACAAATGAAGGAGGAAGAAAATGAGTAGTACGTATATTTTTCTTGCTCTCGTTACAAGTGGAATCGTGACTTTTGCGATTCGATTATTTCCATTTCTTGTATTACGCAATGAAACGAATTTATCGAACCGCATGCAGTTTATTTCTGCGGTCCTTCCACAAGCTATCATTACAATTCTAGTTGTTTATTGTCTAAAGGATATTTCATTTGTAAAAGCACCATTTGGAATTCCAGAAATCATTGCAGTTGCAATCGTAGTGTTGTTGCAATGGTGGAAGGAGAATACACTGCTCAGCATCTTTGTTCCAACGGTCATTTATATGGTCTTATTACAAGTGATGTGAAATTAACATATATGTTAATTTAAGCTATCTAGTGCATGGTTGTATCTAGGTATTTTCTAGCCTTGTTTTATGGTAAAATAGAGCTACATTGATTTAGAAAGAGGCACTCTTATGAAATTATTATTCGTTGGCGATGTTGTCGGTTCTCTTGGAAGAGAGATGGTCACACAATACGTCCCAAAATTAAAGAAAAAATATAAACCACAAATCACCGTCATTAATGGGGAAAATGCTGCCCACGGAAAAGGAATTACGGAGAAGATTTATAAGGAGTTATTGCAGGCAGGTGCAGACGTTGTAACGCTTGGGAATCATGCCTTTGATAACAAAGCGATTTTTGATTTCATTGAAGATGCCACAAAAATGGTACGACCGCTGAACTATCCAGCAGGAGTTCCAGGAAAAGGAATCGTTTATGTGAAATGTAACGATAAAGAAGTGGCAGTCATCAACTTGCAAGGCCGTGTATTTATGAATACGCTGGACGATCCTTTTGCCAAAATCACTGAGGCGGTTGAAGAAGCTAGAAAGAGAACGCCGATTATCTTTATCGACTTCCATGCTGAAGTAACGAGTGAAAAGCAAGCATTGTCTTGGTACTTAGACGGGAAAGTATCAGCCGTTGTTGGAACGCATACGCATGTCCCAACAAATGACGCCCGCATTCTTCCACAAGGGACAGCCTTCCTTTGCGATGTGGGAATGACAGGTCCGTATAACGGAATTCTCGGAATGGAACGCGATATTATTATTACGAAATTCCTCAATCAATTACCGGCACGATTTGAAGTGGCTGAAGACGATGAAGGTCAGCTAAGTGCTTGTTTAATTGATATTGATGATAAAACAGGGAAAGCGAAATCGATTCAACCGATTCGTATTACGCCAGATGCACCATTTTTTGAATAAAAAGATTAGAAAGAGAGTCAGAAATGCCACAAAAAACGAAACACACACCGATGATGCAACAGTATTTTTCGATTAAAGAAAAGTATCCTGATTGCTTATTGTTCTATCGACTAGGTGATTTCTATGAATTGTTTTATGATGATGCGATTGAAGCAGCAAGACTTCTCGAAATTACACTAACAAGTCGAAATAAAAATGCAGAGGACCCAATTCCAATGTGTGGGGTTCCTCATCATGCCGCAAAAGAATATATTAAAACGCTGATTGAACTTGGAAAGAAAGTAGCCATTTGTGAGCAGTTGGAAGATCCAAAGCTGACAAAGGGAATGGTGAAGCGAGACGTTGTTCAAGTCTTGACGCCAGGGACGTATACAGAATACCAAGCGCAAAATCAAAACCATTATTTAGTGTCAATTTTACCTCTTGTTGGAAAACGATTCGCACTGTCGTATGTGGATGTGTCTACAGGGGAATTGAAAGTGACACAACTCGAGAACTTGGAAGAAGTGCGTAGCGAATGCTCAAGCTTGATGTGTCGTGAAGTCGTTCTTGTCGATAGTGATGTAACAGAAGAACTTCGCCATCTCTTTACAAGCATGCAAATCTTAATTTCAACCATTGAAAAAGACCAAATTGACAGCGAAGACTGCACAGACTTAGTCTCAGAACTAGAAGATGAAGCTTCTATTCGATGCGTTCAAAATCTATTAAGTTACTTGAAACTGACACAAAAGAGAAGTTTCTCGCACTTGCAAAAGGCACAAGCGTATCAAAGTGAGTTCTATCTCTCAATGAATTATGAGACAAAACGTAACTTAGAGTTAACAACAACCATTCGTGCCAATCAAAAACATGGATCACTGTTCTGGTTCTTAGACGAGACGCAAACAGCCATGGGGGGACGTCTCCTTAAACAATGGCTTGAAAAACCACTTGTATTAGAAGGGGCGATTCAAAAACGCCATGCGTTAGTGGAAACATTGAACCAACATTACTTTGAACGTACAGACTTTATTGAAACATTGAAACGTGTGTACGACTTAGAACGGATTGTTGGGAAAGTGTCATTTGGAACCGCCAATGCGCGTGACCTCTTGCAACTCAAACAGACACTGGGACAAGTACCAATCTTTAAATCGATTGTGGATAGTTTAGATTCAGAAGAATGGAGTGCTCTTGGAGAAAACTTATTCGATATTCCTGAGTTATACGATTTAATCGACCGTGCCATCGACGAGGATGCACCTCTTACAATTTCAGATGGAAATATTATTCGTTCAGGCTATAACGCGACGCTCGATACGTATCGCGATACGATGAAGCATGGAAAAGAATGGATTGCTGCATTACAACAACAAGAACGTGAGCAAACAGGCATCAGTTCATTGAAGATTAGTTTTAACAAGGTGTTTGGTTACTATATCGAAGTGACCAAATCGAATCTATCGAAACTCGATAGCAGTCGTTATGAGCGTAAACAAACGCTGGCGAATGCGGAACGTTTTATTACGCCTGAATTAAAAGAAAAAGAAACGCTGATTTTAGAAGCGGAAGAAAAATCAAGCGCACTCGAATATCAATTGTTCGTAGAAGTGCGGGAACAGGTGAAACACTATACCGCTCAGTTACAACAATTGGCAAAAACTGTCGCAACCATCGACGTCTTACAAGCCTTTAGTGTGGTGAGCGAACGTTACCACTTAGTGAAACCTACGATTTCAATGAAGAACCGTAGACTCTGGATTGAGGATGGTCGCCATCCGGTTGTTGAAAAGGTCATGGGACAATCAACGTATGTGCCAAATAGCGTTTCAATGAGTCCAGAGGAACATATTCTTCTCATTACCGGACCAAACATGTCTGGGAAATCAACTTACATGAGACAATTAGCACTCTGCGTGATTTTGGCGCAAATCGGATGTTTTGTACCTGCCAAGAGTGCAACGATTCCAGTCTTCACGAAAATCTTTACCCGTATTGGGGCAGCCGATGATTTAATTTCTGGCCAAAGTACGTTCATGGTAGAGATGATGGAGACAAACCACGCACTCAGAAATGCAGACGAAACGAGCTTATTGTTGTTTGACGAAATCGGACGTGGAACGGCTACGTATGATGGGATGGCGCTTGCTGAAGCCATCATCACGTATATTCACGAACATTTAACAGCAAAAGTATTATTCTCAACGCACTATCACGAGTTAACACGACTCAGCGAAAAATATGCAGATTTACGCAATGTGCACGTGGGAGCCGTTGAAGAAAATGGCGAAGTGGTCTTCTTGCACAAAGTATTAGAAGGACCAGCCGATAAGAGTTACGGAATTCATGTAGCTAAACTTGCTGGACTTCCAACAGAGCTGCTAAAAAATGCCAGCACGATTTTAAATCATTTAGAAGCTAAAGGGGCCGCAAGTGAAAATAACACCTTTGTAGAACAAGTATCGCTCTTTGAAGAAGAAAGAGAAAGCATGCCTGAATGGGTTCACGAGCTTAAAGGATTAAACTTAATGAGTATGACGCCAATGGATGCCATGAACATCCTGTATAAATGGCAACAAATGGAAAAGGGTGAGTAGTGTATGGGAACAATTAAAGAATTAAGTACATTACTAACGAACCAAATCGCAGCTGGGGAAGTCATCGAACGTCCTTCTTCTGTGGTAAAGGAATTACTCGAAAACGCAATTGACGCTGGCAGTACTCGTATCGAGATTGAAATTGAAGAGAGTGGCCTTCGTAAAATTCGCATTCAAGATAATGGGATCGGGATGACGAAAGAGGACGCTCGTATGTCGATTAAACGTCATACAACTAGTAAACTCTATTCGCCGGAACAACTCTTTAGAATCCGTACACTCGGGTTCCGTGGGGAAGCCTTGGCGAGTATTACAGCCGTATCGAAAGTGACGCTGACGACTTCAACCGGAGAAGACAGCGGCGTGGAGTTGAAGATTGAATCTGGTGAAATCAAAGAAGAGAAGACCGTACCGCCATTAAAAGGAACGACTTTCCTTGTTGAAGATTTGTTTTATAACACACCAGCCAGGTTGAAATTCGTTCGTACATTGCAAACGGAATTAGCGCATATTACCGATGTCGTGAGTAAGGCGTCTCTTAGTCACCCAGAAATTGCCTTTGTGTTAAAAAATGATGGCAATCTATTGTTACAAACTTCTGGGAAAGGGGATTTACTGCAAGCGGTCGCTGGAAATATTGGGCCCGTAAATGCTCGTAAGATGTTACCATTTCACGGGGAAGACGAAGATTTCAAAGTGTCAGGATATACGTCGCTTCCAGAACTCACACGTTCAAACCGCAATTACTTATCGATTTTCATTAATGGACGTCCAATCCGCAATATGGCCATCGCAAAGGCCATTACATTAGGATATGGCTCGACATTGATGGTGGGACGATTCCCAATTACGATTATTTCGATTGAAATGGACGTGCAACTCGTCGATGTGAACGTGCATCCAACGAAACAAGAAGTGCGAATCAGTAAAGAGCAAGAACTCTCACAGGTGATTCAAAAGGCCATTAGAGAGGCAATACAGGGCGTACAACGCATTCCTGAATCGATTGAAGACTTGTCCTTCAAACGTAAAGAAGATCGCGTAGAGGCTCCAAAACCAATCCAACAAACATTGGAATGGCAATTGAAGACACCGATTGTGGAATCACCGCGCGTAGAAACGCCTTCTTATACTGAAAACGTAAGGGAAGAAGTGGAATTTTTACCGGTCGATGATGCGCCTGTTCAACTAAGTAACGCAGTTGAACCCGTGGAGCAAGAAGAACTTGTTGACAGCCACGATGACCATGCAGACTATTTAAAATTGGCTGAGAAAATCGACTCTCAACCATTCGAAAGAGAATTCCCAGAATTACATTATTTTGGGCAAATGCATGGAACTTACTTATTTGCACAAAACGAAAAAGGCTTATATATGATTGACCAGCATGCCGCTCAAGAACGTATCAAGTATGAGCAGTTTAAGGTGGAGATTGGTCAAGTCGGTAGAGTCAGTCAGCCATTGATGGTACCAATTTTGCTAGAGTTCTCGAAAAAGGACAGCGTGAAGTTGGAAGAACGATTATCCCTTGTAGAAGAATTTGGTATCGAGATGGAGCCGTTTGGACAAAATACGTTCCAAATTCAATCGCATCCAGCGTGGATTAAGAAGGGGCAAGAAAAGGCGATTATCGAAGAAATTATCGATTTTATCTTGGCCGATGAAAAGATTACGGTTGCTAAATTAAGAGAAGCTACAGCGATTATGATGAGCTGTAAAGGTTCGATTAAGGCAAACCATCATTTAAGTGAATGGGAAGCACGTCAGTTATTAGTGGATTTAGCCAAATGTAAAAATCCTTATAACTGTCCGCACGGCAGACCCGTACTCGTTCATTTAACGAATAAGGACTTGGAACATCTCTTCAAGAGAATTCAAGATCCACATCAGTCGAAACGACAACAATTTGAATAGGAGAAACCACGATGGAATTTTCAAAAGAAGAACTAAAAAAACGTTTAACAGAAATTCAATATGAAGTGACTCAAAATGAAGCCACAGAAAGACCTTTTTCAGGAGAATATGATGATTTCTATGAAGACGGCATCTATGTAGATATCGTTAGTGGAGAGCCGCTCTTCAGTTCAAAAGACAAATTTGATGCTGGTTGCGGCTGGCCATCATTTTCAAAACCAATTGAAAATACAACGCTAACGGAAAAAGAAGACTTTAAGTTGAACCGTAAGAGAACAGAAGTGAGAAGTGGTCAAGCTGATTCACATTTAGGACACGTCTTTGAAGATGGTCCAAAAGAATTAGGCGGACTACGTTATTGCATCAATTCTGCCTCTCTTCGTTTCATCCCAGTTGCGAAGCTGGAAGAAGAGGGATACGGAGAATTTCTACAATATTTTCAATAAAAATCTTCACAAGCCTTATTGAAATGGAAAAACCGAGGAATTTCACCTCGGTTTTTTTGATCCTATCTGACTTTTTATGAACGTTTTATTGCGGAATGAACATAAAAAATGGTAAAATGGAGTACTCGATGTTGAGTTATGATCAATATTCGAGTTGAAATAGTCAAATAAATGTGGTTATGAACGTTTTGGAGCCGTCGTAAAACGGTCTTAAAACAGGAATATTTCCTAAAGGAAAACGTAATATATCAAAACGATGACAGTTTTAGTAATTCTTCTTGACACCCGTAAATAGGTATGGTAAATACTTTGCGGTAAATAAAAGAAGGATTTTTGAAACGCCATTTTCGAATTTCTTTAGAAACCAAAAACAAGAAGGGAAGACAAATACATGACACAATTTGATACACCAGAATACTTAGCAAAGGTGGATGCTTGGTGGCGTGCAGCGAACTACATTTCAGTAGCTCAAATGTACTTAAAGGATAACCCACTTTTACGTCGTCCAATTCAAAAAGAAGACGTTAAACTTCATCCAATCGGACACTGGGGAACAATCGCAGGACAAAACTTCATTTATGCGCACTTAAACCGTGCCATTAAGAAATATGACTTAGATATGTTCTACATTGAAGGACCAGGTCACGGTGGACAAGTAATGGTTTCTAACTCTTACTTAGATGGATCTTACACAGAGTTATACCCACAAATCACTCAAGATGAAGCAGGGTTCAAACAATTATGTAAAATCTTCTCATTCCCTGGAGGAATTGCGTCTCACGCGGCTCCAGAAACTCCTGGTTCAATTCACGAAGGTGGGGAATTAGGTTACTCATTATCACATGCTACAGGTGCAATTTTAGATAATCCTAACGTAATTGCAGCAGCAGTTATCGGTGACGGAGAAGCTGAAACAGGTCCTTTAGCAGCTGGTTGGTTCTCAAACACATTTATCAACCCAGTTAACGATGGTGCAGTTTTACCAATCCTTTACTTAAACGGTGGTAAAATCCACAACCCAACTATTTTAGCTCGTCGTACTGATGAAGAATTAACTCAATTCTTCAACGGTTTAGGATGGGATCCAATCTTTGTTGAAGGAACAGATCCTAAAGAAGTTCACCCATTAATGGCTGCTAAATTAGATGAAGCTATTGAAAAAATCCAAGCAATTCAAAAAGAAGCTCGCTCTAAGAGCGCCCAAGAAGCTACAATGCCACATTGGCCAGTATTAGTAGTACGTACTCCTAAAGGTTGGACAGGTCCAAAAGAATGGAACCACGAACCAATCGAAGGTGGATTCCGTGCTCACCAAGTTCCAATTCCAGTATCTGGAGAATCTATGGAACACATCGATGCATTAGTTGACTGGTTGAAATCATACCGTCCAGAAGAATTATTCGATGAAAATGGTAAATTAGTTGAAGAAATTGCTGCAATTTCTCCAAAAGGCCCACGTCGTATGAGCATGAACCCAATCACTAACGCAGGGGTTGTAAAACCAATGGAGATTACTGATTGGACTAAACATGCAATCGATACATCTAAACCAGGTGCTATCCAAAAACAAGATATGATCGAATTTGGTCGTTTTGCTGCTGACTTAGTGAAAGCAAACCCAGATAACTTCCGTATCTTCGGACCAGACGAAACGAAATCTAACCGTCTAAACGAAGTATTCAAAGCAACGAACCGTCAATGGGTTGGTCGTCGTGATGAAAGCTATGATGAATGGATTTCACCAGTTGGTCGTGTCATCGACTCTCAATTATCAGAACACCAAGCTGAAGGATTCTTAGAAGGTTATGTATTAACAGGTCGTCACGGATTCTTCGCATCTTACGAATCATTCTTACGTGTAGTTGACTCAATGATCACTCAACACTTCAAATGGTTACGTAAATCTAAAACTCACGCTCCATGGCGTAAAAACTATCCATCATTAAACTTGATTGCAACATCAACAGTGTTCCAACAAGACCACAATGGATATACTCACCAAGATCCAGGTTTATTAACACACTTAGCTGAGAAAAAACCTGAATTCGTTCGTGAATACTTACCAGCGGATACAAACAGCTTGATGGCTGTTATGGCTGAAGCTTTAAGTTCAGAAGATAAAATTAACTTAATCGTTTCTTCAAAACACCCACGTCCACAATTCTACTCTGTAGAAGAAGCTAAAGAATTAGTGAGCGAAGGTTACAAAGTTATTGATTGGGCTTCAACAGTGAAAGAAGGAGAAGAACCAGACGTAGTGATCGCTGCTGCAGGTACTGAACCTAACTTAGAAGCATTAGCAGGTATTTCAATCTTGCACAAACAATTCCCAGAATTGAAGATTCGCTTTATCAACGTAGTAGATATCTTGAAATTACGTTCTCCAAAAGTGGACCCACGTGGTTTATCTGATGAAGAATTTGATAAATTATTTACTGCTGACAAACCAGTTGTATTCTGCTTCCACGGTTATGAAGGTATGATTCGTGACTTATTCTTCGATCGTCACAACCATAACGTTCATATCCACGGATACCGTGAAAACGGAGATATCACAACTCCATTCGATATGCGTGTATTATCTGAAATGGACCGCTTCCACGTTGCTAAAGACGCTGCAGTTGCTGTATACGGCGACAAAGCTAGCGAATTTGCTGCGAAAATGGACGAAACTGTGGAATTCCACCACAGCTACATCCGTGAACACGGGGAAGATATTCCTGAAGTTGTGAACTGGCAATGGGAAAACGTGAATAAATAATTCATCTAACAGGGTGCCTCAGAAATGAGGCACTCTTTTTGTTGTGCTTTGAAAATTTTAATAAATGATTACTGCGGAACCTTCGGTTTCTGTAATAATCGCTGTAGCGGGGTACCGGTTCGAGCCTCTATGAGTCTCTCACCTTTAAAGCCTCAAAAAGGGAGTAAGGAATAAATTCCTAACTCCCTTTAAGCACAGTGGTTGAATGGTATGAGCTGCACTGTAAACAGCTTGCTCATACCTATTCAACTTTGTGGGGGAAAGAAAACGAAACAGCCTAGATACATTATGTATCTAGGCTGTTTCTGTCTTTCTCCCTCGCATTTGATACAATTCCCCACCACTGCGATTATAGAAACTCGAAGTTCCTTCGTAATCATTTATTTTTTTAGTGCAGAAAAATGATCATTTCTAATGCACCCTGTGAGAGAGGGCTGGAAAGAAGAAAATAATTACTCCAAATCCTTGCGGATTTGTTTATAGTGGCTATAATGTTGCACCGACGAGAGCCCTAGTCTCTCGTCTTCGAAGCTTCAAACTCGGAGTATGGTATAAATACCAACTCCGAGTAATTCACATTCGACGCTTGTCACATTATTGCCACTATAAAATCCGCAAGATTTTCCGTAATTTCTATTCGCTAAAAAGGATGTTATTTTTTTAAAGAGGAGATAACAAAAGAGTTTTGGTAGGTATTTTCAAAAAAATGAAAATATATGGGTTGACTTTCAAGAAAATGTATGTTAATTTATTTTCATCAATTAAATCAAATGGTTATTGAACTGAGGTGCGGATGACAAGAGTACAGGAAACTGGAAAGGGGATTTCGCCGAAACGTGAAAACGTTGGGGGCTGGTCATAATAGGTCAGTCACTGTCATGATATCTGCCCAGATACTCATGAAGTGCAATCAATTACCGGGCAAAAGAATGACTACTTATGACTTTTTATGAGGAATCACGGCTTTTGTTCGTGGTTCCTTTTTTGTGTGTTATGAGTGAACCAGTTTGATAATCGAGAAGGAGAGAAAGAAAATGAAAAAAATTTTAGGCGCAATTGCAGCTTTAGCAATGACAGTAGGATTAGCAGCGTGTGGCACACCTGTTAGCCAAGGGACAGCAAACCAAAACCAATTAGTGGTTGGGATGGAAGCAGGATACCCACCATTTAACTGGACTCAAAAAGATGACTCAAACGGAGCAGTAAAAATTCAAGGGACTGACCAATATGCAGGCGGTTACGACGTTGAAATCGCAAAACGTGTGGCTAAACAATTAGGAAAAGAATTAGTAATTGTAAAAACTGAGTGGGATGGCTTAACACCAGCGCTTGTTTCAGGTAAAATAGATGCGATCATTGCTGGTATGAGTCCTACAGAAGAACGTAAAGCAACAATCGACTTTACAGATTCTTACTATGATTCACAATTAGTATTAGTGGTTAAAAAAGGTTCTAAATACGCAAGCGCTACTTCATTAGCAGATTTTGCTAGTGCGAAAGTAACAGCTCAATTAAATACTTTCCACTACTCAGTGATTGATCAAATTCCAGGCGTTGACAAACAAGCTGCTATGGATAACTTCCCAGCAATGCGTGTAGCACTACAAGCAGGAACAATCGACGCTTACGTTTCTGAATTACCAGAAGCAATTTCTGCTCAAGCAGCAAACAGCGACTTCGTAATGGTTAAATTAACAGATGGTTTCAAAGCATCACCAGAAGACACACAAACAGCTGTTGGTGTTAAAAAAGATAGCCCATTAACAAAAGAAATCAACGAAGCATTAAAAACAATCTCTAGCGAAGAACGTCAACAAATCATGCAAGAAGCTATTAAAAATCAGCCTGCAGCGGAATAATCAGGATGTGAGGAAAAGCGTTCAGAGGCGATGACGGTTCGCAGGTTAGCCGCAAGGGACTGCTTGCAGTCGTGCGGACTAACCTCGAAAGGCTTGAGCCTCTGCTTTTCCGAACTCAACTACTAGGATACGAGGGCGAACGCTCAGGACTGAATCACTGGACCGAAACGACGGAAGGAACGTGAAACGTTCTGCGTACGTTTCGGGAAGTGGACGTCAGTCCTGTGAGCCCGAGTTCAACTACAGGATGTGAGGAAAAGCGTTTAGCCAATATTCACAGTGTGAATATTGGGTGACGGCGAGCTTTACTTCACCACTGCGCCAAAGCGATCGCAGAATACAGAAAACAAACATAACACACCGCCACCTCGTGTGGCGTATACATACACATTAAATACAGAAAGTAGGAAAATAAATGAGTATTGATTGGATTGTAAAAATCATTCAACAGAACTGGCAAATGTTTTTAACAGGTGCTTGGATTACACTATATATTTCGATTATTGGTACAATTATTGGGACTTTAATCGGGATGTTCATCGGATTTGTTAAAACAATTCCACTACCAGAAAAAGGACCTAAACGAATTCTCTTAAAAATTGCAGTTATCATTTTAAACTGCTATACAGAATTCTTCCGTGGAACACCAATGATCGTACAAGCGATGGTTATTTACTACGGAACAGCATTAATGTTTGGTATCAATTTAGATGTGACATTCGCTGCGATTTTCATCGTGTCGATTAACACAGGGGCTTATATGTCAGAAATCGTTCGTGGTGGTATTATCTCTATTGACCAAGGACAATTCGAAGCCAGCCAAGCTATCGGGATGACGCACTGGCAAACAATGCGCTATGTTGTTTTCCCACAAGTACTCCGAAACATCCTTCCAGCAGTAGGGAACGAGTTCGTTATCAACATCAAAGATACTTCTGTATTGAACGTAATTTCTGTATCAGAATTGTACTTTGCAACAAAAACAGTTGCGGGACAAAACTTCCGTTACTTCGATACATTCTTTGTAACATTAATTCTTTACTTCATCATGACATTCACAGTGACTCGTATTTTACGTTACTTCGAGCGTAAATTAGATGGTCCAGATAACTATGAAGTGATTTATTCAGATCCATTGAACTCAAACTCAATGTCAGCAGTCGAAGAAAAAACTAGACAGAAAGGAAATGCATAATGAGCGAAGCAGTAATTTCCATTCAAAACTTAAGTAAAACTTTCGGTACTAATGAAGTTCTTAAAGATATTTCTTTTGAAGTAAAACGAGGGGAAGTAGTAACGATTATTGGTTCCAGTGGTTCTGGTAAATCAACACTATTACGTTGTGTAAACTTACTTGAAAAACCAACTTCAGGCGAAATCTACTACGATGGCCAAAATATTCTTGAACATGACAAGAGTATTTACGAATACCGTACTCACGTAGGAATGGTTTTCCAACAATTTAACTTATTTAACAACTTAAACGTTTTAGAAAACTGTATCGTTGGACCTATGAAAGTATTGAAAAAATCAAAAGAGGAAGCAGAGAACATCGCAAAAGAATTCCTTGAAAAAGTAGGAATGGCTGCGTACATCAATGCAAAACCTCGTCAATTATCAGGTGGTCAAAAACAACGTGTAGCCATCGCGCGTGCATTATCAATGGAACCAGATGTATTGCTTTTCGACGAACCAACTTCAGCACTTGACCCAGAAATGGTAAACGAAGTGTTAGAAACAATGAAAAGCTTAGCGCACACAGGGCTAACAATGATCGTTGTCACACACGAAATGGGATTTGCCAAAGAAGTGAGTGACCGTGTTGTCTTCATGGATAAAGGGGTTATCGCTGAAGAAGGAACTCCAGAACAAATCTTTGAAAACCCGCGAGTGGACCGTACGAAAGAATTCTTAGGACGCGTTCTAAAATAAGCGAAATATGCTATAATGAGCTAAGACAGTTTGTCTTGGCTCTTTTTTTATGCAAGACAACGAACCAAGTTTGAAGGAGTATCATCATGTTTGAAGTACATACAACATCACAAGAGGAGACAATGGCGCTAGGACAGCGTCTAGGTGAAGCGTTATTTGAAAATAGCTGCGTCATTCTAGAAGGCGATTTAGGCGCTGGAAAAACGACTCTTACAAAAGGAATCGCTGTTGGTTTAGGCATTGACCGTGTCATTAAGAGTCCAACGTATACATTGATTCGCGAATACCGTAAGGGCCGCTTACCGCTATTTCATATGGATATGTATCGTATAGAAGAAAGTGGTGGCGCAAGCGAAGTGGGCCTCGAAGAGTACTTCTATGCGGGTGGTGTGTGCGTCGTTGAATGGGCGCAGTATATCGAAGATGAACTTCCTTCGACATTCTTAAAGATTCAAATCGACCGTGTAGGAGACGGCGAGTCTGAACGTGTGATTCGTCTAGTCCCACACGGAAAAGAGTACGAAGAATTTATCAGCAAATTGGAGGAGGCAACAGATGAGTAAAGAACGAGAAATTACATTTGCACTTCCAGTAAAAGACGATGCTAAAGCGTTATTAGATTATAGTAAAAAAGTAGGAAGTGAAACAGATTTTCTTTCATTCGGGCCAGAAGGATTGAAGTATTCTGTTGCTCAAGAAGAATTATTTATTGAATCGCTCTACGAGAACGAAAATCAATATATGTTGCTGGCAAAAGATGGAGACGAGATTATTGCGGTCGGTTCAATTGCTGGAAGCCTACATCCTAAATTCTCACACCGTGGTGAATTAGGAATTAGCGTATTGAAGTCCTACTGGGGGCAAGGTATTGCGACCGTGATGATGGAAGAAATGCTGGACTGGGTAGCGGAATACTCAACGCTCACTCGTGTTGAACTTGAGGTCGTGGCGGTGAATAAGAAGGCGCGCCGACTTTATGAAAAGTGTGGCTTTGAAGAAGAAGGCCGACTTAAGAACGGTGTAAAAATCGGTGACGGATATGAAGATATCGTCTTGATGGCAAAACAGATCGAACGATAAGGATGAGGTGAAAGAATGAAATTTGGAATTATTGCGGCAATGGAAGAAGAAAAGCGTCTGCTCGAAGAAGAGATGACGATTGAGAAGAAAACAACCGTTGCCAACTGGGAATTTATCGAAGGAACACTTGTAGGAAAGTCGATTGTCCTAGTTCAATCAGGAATTGGGAAAGTAATGTCTGCACTGGCTGCAGGAATCTTAATCGATCGCTTCGGTGTAGATTTGGTTATCAATACAGGTTCTGCAGGTGGATTTGGCACTTCTCTAGAAATCGGAGATATTGTCATTGGGACAGAACTAGCTTACTGTGATGCCGACGTGACAGCCTTTAATTACGTTTACGGGCAAATGCCGGGTATGCCAGCGCGTTTTGCGATGAATCAAGACTTTTTACCGTCGATTGAACAGGCGATTGCTAAAGTAGATTTAAAGAGCCATACAGGCCTTATCGTTTCTTCAGATAGCTTTATCCATACTCGCGAGCAAAGAATACATATTTTAAAACACTTCCCAGATGTGATGGCTTCAGAGATGGAAGGGGCGGCGATTGCTCAAGCGTGTCATGCGTTTGGAGTCCCATTTATCGTGATTCGTGCCATTTCAGATATTCCAGAACGTGGAACGTCTGCGGTTGATTTTGATACGTTTATCGTTCAAGCTGGAAAACGTTCTGCGCAAATGGTGCACCAACTATTGCAAGAATGGGAAGCGTAGCAAAAGAAGTCTTAGTGTAAGGGCTACCTTTCAGTTGACGTAATCGTGTGAGAATAGTAGTATTAAAAGGATTACGAATAAGGAGAAGAATATGGATTATACTGTGTTTTCAACAGAGTTTCCGGATGTAAAAGTTTTTTACAACGAACCACTTAAAAATTATACATTTACAAAAACAGGTGGCCGTGCTGCCATTCTGATTTTTCCAAAAGATAAAAAAGAAGCAAGCGCAGTGATGCATTGGCTTCGTGAACATAATATTCCAACGACGATTTTAGGAAACGCGTCGAACGTGATTATTAAAGACGGCGGCATTAGCGGTGCTGTGATTATGTTAAACGACATGTCTCATTTAACAGTATCTGGTACACAAATCGTCGCTGAAGGCGGAGTGGCCTTAATTGATGTGTCAAAAGAAGCGGCGAATAATGGATTAACAGGCTTAGAATTTGCTTGTGGGATTCCAGGAAGTGTCGGCGGAGCCATCTTCATGAACGCTGGTGCTTACGGCGGTGAAGTGAGTGAAGTCGTTGAGTACGTTGAAGTCATTACTCCTGATGGGGAATTCAAAACGTACACAAACGAAGAGTTAGACTTTAGCTATCGTCATAGCCTCGTTCAAAAGACAGGAGATCTTGTGATTGAAGTGGGATTCCGTTTAGCTGAAGGAAATCAAGAAGAGATTGACCAAAAAGTAGCGGAATTAACGCATTTACGTGAAAGTAAACAACCGCTTGAGTATCCTTCATGTGGAAGTGTGTTTAAACGTCCCCAAGGGCATTTTACAGGAAAATTAATCCAAGATGCTGGACTTCAAGGATATCAAATCGGTGGCGTGCAAGTGTCTAAAAAGCATGCCGGATTTATGGTGAATATTGATAACGGAACAGCAACGGACTATATGAATTTAATCCGCCATGTTCAAAAAGTGATTTTAGAAAAAGATGGCGTAGCTCTTGAGCCAGAAGTACGAATTATTGGAGAAGAGCCAACATCGAAATAGGCAAAGGAGGGGTATTGTGAAAGACGGACTGTTTAAAACAATTCTCTATACCGTTATTGGGATTGGAATTATGACAACGTTAATGTTACTAACGTCGATTACAACACCAATTGAGGGAGTATATATTCAATTGGCATATGGATACCTTGCACTCTTTGCAGGTGTTGCAGGCGCTATTCCAGCAGCCATTGTCGGTTTTACTGGGCATGTATTATTTGATTTAATCTATACGGACCACTTATGGATATCATGGGCGTTAAGTACAGGTGCGTTAGGATTTGTATTTGGATTCGCGATTCGTCGCAATAGCTTACGTCAAGGAGTCTTTTCAAGACATGACATGGTGCGTTTCAATGTCGTCCAAGCGGCAGTAAATATTGCGATTTTCGGATTAATTGCACCGACGCTTGATGTATTGTTCTATCAACACTCCACAACGATTGTATTTACTCAAGGATGGATTGCAAGTATCATCAACTTATTAACAGTAGCGGTGTTTGGAACGATTACGTTGAAACTCTACGCGAACTATAAATTGAAACAAAATAAACAGTAAAATGCGAAATCCCGAAATTCACTTATAAGTGAATTTAGGGATTTTTGTTTATATAGGGAAAGGACGTTTGAATTTTCAAACGTCCTTTCGTTTTTGGCAAACACTGTTAGTGGAAGCTTAGTCCTCGCTCGTTTTTGAGAGTGAGATTGCACTTCTTATTCTCTTTAGTACCTTTTCATTTTCCTCTTCGTCCTTAAACATAATGATGGTATAAAGGATATCCATCACAGTTTGATATAGCAGGCGTGAAGTTAGGCTCTCTGTTCTGTATTTTGCTTCTTGTGAGAAAGCAATAACGGATTCTGTTGCAAGCTTAAGAATTTTACCAGTAGGATTTCCTGTAATACAAATAACTGGGCAATCATTCTTTTGTAAAATTTTAGCAAGATTAATCGTTTCTAATGAATCCCCTGAGTGAGAGAAGAGAAATACACAATCTTTTTTTGATAATTTGCTACAAATG
>CAJZJY010000002.1 GCA_916050055.1 uncultured Streptococcus sp. | reverse complement strand
CGAACTCGCTCGAATTGTTGACGAATTGAATATTCCAGTAATGGCATTTGGCTTAAAGAATGATTTCCAAAACGAGTTATTTGAAGGCTCTAAATACTTATTACTTTATGCGGATAAAATCGAAGAGATTAAAACGATTTGTTGGTATTGTCATAAAAAAGCAAGTATGAATATGCGCGTGGTGGATGGTGTTCCAGTGTATACGGGAGAACAAATTCAAATTGGAGGCAATGATGCCTATTATCCAGTTTGCCGTTATCATTATAATCATCCTGGTGAAGAACGCTTATAAGAGAAGATAAAGGAGAAAAGTATGTTCGATCAATTAGATAGTTTTATTATTCGTTATGATGAGCTTTCAGAGTTATTAAGTGACCCGGAAGTTATCGGCGATACAAAACGCTTCATGGAATTAACAAAAGAAGAAGCAAACTTACGACCAAAAGTAGAAACGTTCAAACGTTATCAACAAGTGGTCGAAGAAATTAGCGACACAGAGGAAATGCTTGGTGAAAGCTTAGATGCTGAAATGGCAGAAATGGCAAAAGAAGAATTAAGCTCCCTCAAAAAAGAAAAAGTAGAATTAGAAGATAAAATCAAATTCTTACTATTACCAGAAGATCCAAATGATGGCAAAAACATCATCATGGAAATCCGCGGGGCTGCAGGTGGAGATGAAGCTGCATTATTCGCTGGTGACTTACTAACAATGTATCAAAAATACGCAGAGGCACAAGGTTGGCGAGTAGAAGTGATGGATGCCAATGTTACAGGTATCGGTGGATATAAAGAAGTTATTTTAATGATTACAGGGGATAACGTATTCTCTAAATTAAAATATGAATCTGGTGCTCATCGTGTACAACGTGTTCCGTCAACTGAATCTCAAGGACGTGTGCATACTTCAACAGCTACAGTCGTTGTCATGCCTGAAGCAGAAGAAGTAGAAATTGAATTAGAAGATAAAGATATTCGTGTGGATATTTACCATGCATCAGGTGCCGGTGGACAGCACGTTAATAAGACAGCTTCTGCCGTACGTTTAACGCACTTGCCAACAGGTATTGTTGTAGCGATGCAAGATGAGCGTTCACAATTGAAGAACCGTGAGAAAGCGATGAAAGTATTGCGTGCGCGTGTATACGACAAGATTTCTCAAGAAGCGCAATCTGAATATGATGCAAACCGTAAGTCTGCAGTAGGTACAGGGGACCGTTCTGAACGTATTCGTACGTACAACTTCCCACAAAACCGTGTTACAGACCACCGTATTGGTTTAACTCTTCAAAAGCTAGACCAAGTGTTAGCTGGAAAAATTGATGAAATTGTCGATGCTTTAATTCTTTATGATCACACAGAAAAATTGGAGCAACTAAATAATGGAAACAACTAATCCAACGAACCAAGAAGTCCTCATTAGGGCTTCTTGTTTTTTAGAAGAAAAACAACCGAAATTAGGGAACAAAGAATGCCAGCATCTTGTCAGAGAATTGATGTTATTTAAGAATCAATGGACTTTATCTCAATTTTTATTAAATTTACGCCAAGAGGCTACGGTGACTTTTGAAGACTTAGAGGGCGAGTTACTACGTCTTAGTGAGTTTGAACCATTGCAGCAAATTACTGGAGTGGCGGAATTTCTAGGGGAAGAATTTATAGTCACAAAGGATGCTTTAATTCCTCGTCCAGAAACAGAAGAACTAGTGTTAAAAGCACAGTCCTTTTTAGAACAGTGCCCTGTTGGGAGAGTTCTAGAAATTGGCGTCGGGACAGGATGCATTATTTTGAGTCTAGAAAGACTGGTTGGCCGACATCGATATATGGGGTGCGATATTTCAGAAGAAGCGCTCGTTGTTGCTAAGAAGAACCGGGATAAGTTC
Organism: uncultured Streptococcus sp.; assembly: GCA_916050055.1. GTDB lineage: Bacteria > Bacillota > Bacilli > Lactobacillales > Aerococcaceae > Granulicatella. Next base: position 16,357 of record CAJZJY010000002.1, on the reverse strand, counting down.
AATCTTCAAACAGAATTAAAATACAGCGATGTGTACAGCAATGTTCCACATGAGAAATTTGAATGTATTATTAGTAATCCACCGTATATTGCTTTTTCTGAAGAAGTATTAATGGATGAATCGGTGAGACGCTATGAACCAAAACAAGCGTTATTTGCGGAAAAGGAGGGCCTTGCGATTTACGAAAAGATTGCCCACCGCTTAGAAGAGTATCTAACAGATAGTGGCCAAGCCTTTTTTGAAATTGGATTTAAGCAAGGACCAAGCGTGCAACGAATTTTTAGTGAAGCTTGTCCGAATCGAAAAGTAACGATCCATAAAGATATTGCAGGAATGGACCGAATGATTATTGTGAGTGGAAAGGAGGCGCAGTAATGGAAACACAAATTTTTACAAAAGAGAACTTAGATATTGCAGCTAAAGCTTTGCAACAAGGAGAAATTGTTTCTTTCCCTACGGAGACGGTATATGGATTAGGAGCTATCGCAACGAGTCAAGAAGCCGTTCTAAAAGTCTTTGAAGCAAAAGGGCGTCCAAGTGATAATCCGCTGATTGTTCATATTAGTGATATTCATCAGATGACTTCTACTGTAGAAGAAGTTCCTGAAATTGCGCTGACCTTAGCAAAAGCTTTCTGGCCAGGACCACTCACAATGATTCTGAAGGCAAAACCAGGAATTTACGCTCCAGCCTTATCTGCCGGGCTACCAACGGTGTCATTTAGAATGCCAAATCATCCAATCGCATTAGAGTTAATCACGAAGGTAGGTATTCCTCTTGTAGGGCCTAGTGCGAACCTTTCAACGAAGCCAAGTCCAACAAAAGTAGAGCATGTATTCGAAGATATGAATGGCCGTATTCGTGGGATTGTGGATGGAGGTTCATCTACTGTTGGTGTTGAGTCGACGGTGATTGACTTAACAAATGAAGAAGGGCCTGTGATTTTAAGACCAGGTGTGATTACGAAGGATCAAATTGAATCAGTAATTGGACCTATTCAGTCTTCTATCACGACAAAAACAGGGAAGAAGGAAGTGCCAAAATCTCCTGGCATGAAATATCGTCATTACGCACCAAAAACTCCAGTATTTGTGGTAGAAGGTACAGTGGAAGCTTTTGAAGAAGCTATCGATCAATACAAAGTACAAGGAAAAACAGTGGGTGTGATGGCTCAAAGCGCTATTGTAAAGACAATTGAAAATAAAGTTGAAGGTACTTACAAGTTGGGGACGAGCGTGGATGATATGAACCGTGCGTTGTTCGATGCTTTGAGGTCATTGGATCACTTAAAATTAGATGTTATTTTAGCCGAATCTGCTCCTGAAACAGGAGTAGGAATCGCGTATATGAATCGTTTGAAAAAAGCGGCATCAACCGTTCTATAGAAGAACTCATAGGTTTTCTACAAAAGCCTATAATGTGATAAAATAGAAAAGGTAAGAAAAGAAAGGGGTAGTTGAATGAGTCAATTTACAGAAGATAAGATCATCTTTGAGACGATTGAAAAAGAATTACATCGTCAACAACAAGGGATTGAATTAATTGCATCAGAAAACTTCGTATCTGAAGGAGTTTTACGTGCACAAGGAAGTATTCTAACGAATAAATATGCAGAAGGGTATCCAGGACGTCGCTACTATGGCGGATGTGAATATGTGGATGTCATCGAGCAATTAGCGATTGATCGTGTAAAAGAATTGTTTGGTGCAGAATATGCCAATGTTCAACCACACTCAGGTTCTCAAGCAAATATGGCTGCGTATCGTGCACTAGTGAAGAAAGGCGATAAGATTTTAGGGATGGACTTAAACCATGGTGGGCACTTGACTCACGGAATGGGAGTAAATTTCTCTGGACAAGATTATCAGTTTGTTTCTTATGGAGTAAATCCAGAAACTGAAACAATCGATTATGATGAATTAGAACGTATCGCTAAAGAAGAAAAACCACAATTAATCGTGGCTGGAGCTTCAGCGTACCCACGTGAGATTGACTTCAAACGCATTAGTGAAATTGCTAAAGAAGTTGGAGCTTACTTTATGGTGGATATGGCCCATATCGCTGGATTAGTTGCTAAAGGAGCTCATCAAAATCCAGTTCCATATGCTGATGTTGTGACATCAACAACACATAAAACATTACGTGGACCACGTGGCGGTTTAATTTTAGCAAAAGAAGAATTCGGCAAGAAATTAAACAGTGCGATCTTCCCTGGAATCCAAGGTGGACCCCTAGAGCACGTGATTGCAGGTAAAGCAGTTGCATTCCATGAAGCTCTTCAACCAGCATTTGGTGAGTATATCGAGCAAGTCGTGAAAAATGCTAAAGCTATGGCGCAAGTGTTCGAAGGAACAGTGATTCGTGCGATTTCAGGTGGTACAGATAACCATCTATTACTCCTCGATATTAAAGATACTGGATTAAACGGTAAAGAAGCGCAAGAATTACTCGACACTGTTGGAATTACAGTGAATAAAAATGCCATTCCATTTGATACATTACCACCTGTTAAAACAAGTGGAATTCGTGTCGGAACGGCAGCTATTACAACACGTGGTTTCGATGAAGCTGCGGCGAAAAAAGTAGCTGAGTTAATCCTTACAACATTAACACATCCTGAAAATGAAGAAGTATTAAACACGGTTCGTCAAGAAGTGAAACAGTTGACGGAAACTTTCAAATTATACGCGTAACGAAGTAAATGTAAAGGTTGGTTTCAGATTATGAAAATAATAATAAGTTTTCAAACTGAGACTAGATATTTAACTGGTTTTTAGGTAAAATAATAGAAGTGACACTAATGTATTGGAAGGAGAATGACAAATGGGTAAATTTCACGTACTTGATCATCCGTTAATTCAACATAAATTGACAATGATTCGTCAAAAGGATTGTGGAACAAAAGTTTTCCGCGAAGTTGTAAACGAAATTTCAATGCTAATGGCTTATGAGGTTTCTAGAGATCTGCCTCTTGAAGATGTAGAAATCGAAACTCCACTTGTTAAAACAACGTTGAAAACATTAGCTGGTAAAAAAGTTGCTATCATTCCGATTCTGCGTGCAGGACTTGGAATGGTTGATGGAATTCTCGAATTAATCCCAGCAGCCAAAATTGGGCATGTTGGTATGTATCGTGATCATGACACATTGCAACCTGTTGAGTATTTCGTGAAGTTGCCTTCAGATATTTCTGAAAGACAATTGTTTGTCGTTGATCCTATGTTAGCAACTGGGGGATCTGCAGTAGCTGCTATTGACGCACTGTTGAAGCGTGGTGCACAACCAAGCTCGATTAAGTTTTGCTGTCTTGTAGCTGCTCCAGAAGGTGTAGAAGTTCTACGTAAAGCCCACCCAGATATCGACATCTACGCAGCAGCGTTAGATGAAAGATTAAATGAACATGGATACATTCTTCCAGGATTAGGAGATGCTGGAGATCGTTTATTCGGAACCAAATAATAAATTTACATAGTCAACGCTTTTGCGATAGACTATTGCCACCAAATCTGACAATAATCACCGTACTGAGCGTAAAACTCAAAGTATAGGATTATTGTCAGTTTTTTTATTTGGTGTAAAGGAGGGGAAATAAGAAACATGGAAGCAACGCCAAAAGTGGTTGAGATTTTTGGATTGTCGTTTTCAGTTCCGATTTTGATTTCATGTGGGGTTAGTGTTTTACTAATCGCATTATTTACAATTTTTGCTTCAAGGAAGGTTTCGATGAAGCCTGGTAAGTTGCAAAATGCTTTAGAAGCTCTTATGGACTTCACGAAGGGTATTGTAAACAGTGCAGTTGATGAGAAAACAGCACAAACGTATTATTTATACATTTTCTCACTGTTTTCTTTTGTACTAGTCGCTAATATGGTTGGGCTAATTATCTTTATTCACTATGAAGATCACAGCTATTTTGCCAGTCCAACGGCTAGCCCGATAGTATGTTTAGCCTTAGCGCTTATGACAACATTAATCGCACATTATTCTGGTGTACAGAAGATGGGACTCAAAGGATATATCCAACATTCTTACTTAAGTCCGATGTCGATAATGCTCCCAATCAAATTGATTGAAGAGTTTACGAACACAATTACGTTGGCATTCCGTCTTTACGGAAATATTTATGCCGGCGAAGTGTTATTAGGTTTGATTGTGATGTTCTCATCCGCAGCAGGACTAATAACCTATATTCTTGCAATACCACTAGGGGTAGTATGGCAAGGATTTTCAGTGGTAATTGGAGCTATTCAAGCGTACGTATTCTGTACGTTGACAATGGTTTACATCTCACATAAAGTAATGAAACATTAATTTTAAGAAATGAGGAATTTATAATGACAGAATTAGCAGCAGCAATCGCAGTAGCAGGAGCAGCTTTAGCAGCAGCCTTTGGTAACCAAGCAGTTATCGTAAAAACAATTGAATCAATGACACGCCAACCAGAAATGAGCAATGAATTACGTTCAACAATGTTCATCGGGGTTGCCTTAATCGAAGCGATGCCAATCTTCGCCGTATTAATCGCTCTTATCCTTGTATTCGTTAAATAATCCAACAAATGGAATTATTGTCGCAAAGGAGGGGTGAGAGATGTTTGAAGTAATGTTATCAGGTAATGTCAGTACAGTTTTAGGCGATACTTTAGTCGTATTAATTTCAATGACGTTGTTACTATTCTTGGTGAAATTCTTTGCTTGGGATAAAGTAAATGCCATGTTAGAAGCACGTCGAGATAAAATTGCTAAAGATTTAGACGAAGCTGCTGAGAAAAGAAAATCAGCGGAAGAAATTCAGGCTAATGCCAACGAAATTATTCATAACGCAGAAGTGAAAGGTAGCGAAATCTTAGATAACGCTCGTGAAGCAGCTTCAAAAACGCAAGATGAAATGATTAAAGAAGGTAAAGATGTGGTCTCTCGCATGAAAGCAGATGGACAACGTGAAGTCGATTCAATGAAACAACGTGCCATTGCGCAAGTGCAAGATGATATTGTAGACCTATCGGTTCAACTTGCTAGTCAAATTCTTGAAAAAGAAGTGACAAAAGAGAAACACCAAGAAGTAATCGAAGCCTTCATTAAGGGGTTGGAAAATAATGGTTAAATATCATAAAGATATCGTTAAAGAAGCCAGCCATTTTTATGCGAAGGCAAAATTCGAAGGTCACTTAGAGCAGGTGACGAATGAACTCCAAGCAATTTTAGCAGGAATTCAAAACACTTCGACGTTTAGACAGATGATGCATTTAGAGCATGTCTCTTATGACAAAAAGTTATCTGTATTAGAATCAGCATTTGGACATTTATCAAAAGAAACACAAGAGTACTTAGCAACATTCCCGTCTGAAGATGGTTCGATGAATATTGTAGAAGCACTAGAAGCGTTCTTAGATATTTACAATGCTAACAAATTAGAGATTGTTTCTGCGATTCCTTTAACGAATGAGCAGATGGATCGTATTGCAACTGCATTCCAAAATAAAACACATAAAGAATTTGATTCTTGGGTGAATACCGTAGATCCTTCAGTGATTGGAGGCGTTCAAATTAAGACAAAAGAGTATTTATTAGATGGAACGATTGCAAACAAACTAAAACAATTCAAAGAGAAAATTAGCCAAACAGGATTAAAGAGGTGAGATGGCATAAATGGAAATGAGTAATATTACAGCGAGAATTCGTGACCAAATCGCTTCTTTTGAAACGAAAGAACAAATTGAAGAAATCGGTGAAGTTTCCTTCATCGGGGACGGAATTGCTCGTGTCATCGGTCTTACAAATGTAATGGCTGGAGAATTAGTAGAATTTGAAAACGGCGCCTACGGGATGGCCCAAAACTTAGAAAAAAACGATGTTGGTGTTATCATCTTCGGAGGATATGAAAATATCCATGAAGGAGAACCTGTTAAACGTACAGGACGTATCCTTGATGTTCCAGTAGGAGATGCATTGATTGGTCGTGTTGTCGATGCGTTAGGTCGTCCAATTGACGGACTTGGGGCCATCGAAACAACGAAAAAACGTCCAGTAGAAAATGAAGCACCTGGCGTTATGCAACGTCAAAGTGTAAAACAATCATTACCTACAGGATTAAAAGTAGTCGATGCATTAGTTCCAATCGGTAAAGGACAACGTGAGTTAATCATCGGTGACCGTAAAACTGGTAAAACAAGTATTGCAGTGGATGCAATTTTGAACCAAAAAGGTAAGAATACATTATGTATTTATGTAGCCATTGGTCAAAAAGAATCTACGGTTAAAGCTCTTGTTGAAACGTTAAAACGTTACGGAGCAATGGAATATACAACGGTTGTGTCAGCGAGCGCTTCTCAACCAGCACCAATGCTTTACATTGCACCATATGCAGGTACTGCAATGGGTGAAGAGTGGATGTATCAAGGACGCGATGTATTAATCGTGTACGATGATTTATCAAAACAAGCTGCGGCATATCGTGAAATTTCCCTATTACTTCGTCGTCCACCAGGTCGTGAAGCATATCCAGGGGATGTATTCTACTTGCACTCACGTTTACTAGAACGTGCAGCGAAATTAAGTGATGAATTAGGAGCAGGGTCATTAACAGCCTTACCAATCATCGAAACACAAGCCGGAGATATTTCTGCATATATCCCAACAAACGTAATTTCTATTACAGATGGACAAATCTTCTTAGAAAGTGACTTGTTCTACTCAGGGGTACGTCCTGGTTTATCTGCCGGATTATCTGTATCGCGTGTTGGGGGTTCTGCCCAAATTAAAGCGATGAAGAAAGTTTCTGGTACATTACGTATCGACTTAGCAAGTTACCGTGAGTTAGAAGCCTTTACTCAATTTGGTTCTGACTTAGACGCAGCAACGCAACAAAAATTAAATCGTGGTAAACGTACGGTAGAAGTCTTGAAACAAGATGTTCACCAACCATTACCAATCGAGTATCAAGTATCGATTTTATTTGCTTTAACACATGGTTTATTAGATGCGATTCCAATCGACCGTATTAAACCATTTGAAAAAGCGTTATATCAACATTTAGAAAGCGAACATAGAGATTTATTAAATGAAATCCGCGATCAACATGTGATTTCGGATGAAGAGAAATTCTACAAAGTAATTGAGAATTTCAAACAAATTCATTTATTTGAACGTGTTCAATAAGCGTAGAAAGGAGAGGTGACCTGAATGACGGCTTCCTTAAATGATTTAAAGAAGAGAATTGTTTCAACAAAGAAAACAAGTCAAATCACTAGCGCCATGCAGATGGTCTCTGCAGCAAAATTAGCCAAATCAGAGCAAGCAGTGCGTCACTATCAAGACTACGCTCAAAAAATCCGTGAAGTTGTAACTCACTTACTATACGCAAATCACAATAAAGAAGAGGTTGTCGATGAAACGTCAGAGGACGGAGAAGTAGTAACTTCTTTCATCGACTATCACGATTTATTAATTGAACGTCCGGTTAAAAAGACTGGATACTTAGTGATTTCATCTGACCAAGGACTTGCTGGGAGTTACAACTCTTCCATTTTCCAAGCAACAAGAGAAATGTTAGAGTTAGACCACCAGTCTAAAGATGAATATGTCATCTTAACGATTGGGGATGCTGCAAGTCGCTTCTTCAAGAAGATGGGAGTCGATGTACGCCTTGAAATTAATGACGTGTCGGATATTCCAACCTTTGAAGAGGTAAGAAAGATTGTGTCAAGTGCGGTCCAAATGTTCCGTGACGGTGAATTTGATGAGTTTTACGTTTGCTATAATCACCATGTAAACGCACTGTTATCAAACTACCGTGTTGAAAAAATGTTACCAATTATCGACTTGGACGCGGAAGAAGCAAAAGAGTACGAATTGGATTATATTTTCGAACCGAATAAGGAAATTATTATGGACATCTTGCTTCCACAATATGCAGAATCGCTTATTTACGGAGCCATTATCGATGCCAAATCAGCAGAACATGCATCTCGTATGACTGCAATGAGAAGTGCAACTGATAATGCTAAAGATTTAATCAGTAACTTAACACAAGATTTGAACCAGAGACGACAAGCGCAAATTACACAAGAAATTACAGAAATTGTCGGTGGAGCAGCCGCTCTGGAAGAACATTAGGATTTTAGAAGGAGGAAAATGGATTGAGAACTGGAAAGATTTTACAAGTTGTAGGGCCAGTTGTAGACGTGGTATTTCCTTTAGAAGAAGGCGTTCCAGATATTCATAATGCATTACAAGTTGTGAAAACAGCAAATGATGGTAGCGAAACAACTGTTACTTTGGAAACTGCTGTAGAATTAGGAGATGGTGCAGTTCGTACAATCGCCATGGAATCTACAGATGGTTTGCAACGTGGCATGAAAGTGATTGACTTAGGACGCACAATTAGCGTTCCTGTGGGACCTGAAACGTTAGGTCGTGTATTCAACGTTCTTGGAGACACGATTGACTTGAAGGAACCATTCCCAGAAGATTTCACAAGACATGAAATTCATAAACCAGCACCAAAATTTGAAGAATTAAACAGTCAATATGAAATTCTACAAACAGGAATTAAAGTTATTGACCTGTTAGCACCTTATCTTAAAGGTGGTAAAATCGGTTTGTTCGGTGGTGCCGGTGTAGGGAAAACCGTATTAATTCAAGAATTGATTCATAATATTGCTGAAGAACTTGGTGGTATTTCAGTATTTACAGGGGTAGGAGAACGTACTCGTGAAGGGAACGACCTTTACCATGAAATGCAAGATTCAGGTGTATCTGCTAAAACAGCGATGGTGTTTGGACAAATGAACGAACCACCAGGAGCTCGTATGCGTGTAGCACTAACAGGGTTAACGATTGCGGAATACTTCCGTGATATTGAAAAACAAGACGTGCTTTTATTTATCGATAACATTTATCGTTTCACACAAGCAGGTTCAGAAGTATCAGCCCTGCTTGGACGTATGCCTTCTGCCGTAGGGTATCAACCAACACTTGCGACAGAAATGGGTCAATTACAAGAACGTATCAGTTCTACTAAAGACGGATCGATTACATCTATTCAAGCGATTTACGTGCCAGCCGATGACTATACTGACCCGGCTCCAGCAACAACATTCGCCCACTTAGATGCAACTACAAACTTAGAGCGTCGTTTAACAGAACAAGGGATTTATCCAGCGGTGGATCCACTTGCTTCAACTTCAAGTGCTCTAACTCCAGAAATTGTTGGGGAAGAACACTATGAAGTAGCGATGAAAGTACAACAAATGCTACAACGTTATCGTGAATTACAAGACATCATTGCCATCTTAGGGATTGATGAATTGTCAGATAGCGAAAAAGTTATTGTAAACCGTGCAAGAAGAATTCAATTCTTCTTATCACAAAACTTCCACGTTGCCGAAGCATTTACAGGACAACCTGGTTCATACGTTCCGATTAAAGATACGGTTCGCGGATTTAAAGGAATTATTGATGGTTTATATGATGATATTCCAGAAGATATGTTCCGTAACGTAGGACCAATCGAAGACGTGATTAAAAAAGCTAAAGCAGCAGGGTTTTATGGAGGAAACTAAAGATGGCTGAACATGAATTACTGGTCGTTGTCACAACACCAGAAGGAAAAGTGTATAACCATCGTTCCTATTCTGTGAGTGCCGATGCAGTCGATGGCGGAATCACCATACTACCGCATCATGCTCCAATCATGCTTCCTTTAAAAATCGGGGCTCTTCGAGTGAAACGATTCTTAGAGGATTCCCCAACTGATTATATTGCAATCGGTGGTGGAGTTATGGAAGTGCGGGATAATGTCGTAACGATTATTGCCAACGTGGCTGAGCGTGCAAGAGACATTGACGTGACTCGTGCAGAACAAGCCAAAGATAAAGCTGAAAAAGTGATTAGCGATAGTAGTCGTTCTCAAAGTGATGTTGAACGTGCAAAAATTGCTTTAAGTAAGGCAATCAACCGTATTGGTGTTTCTAAACATAGAAGAAAATAAATAAGAGAGGATGGTTTCATCCTCTCTTTTATTATAGAAACGAAAAACACTAGCAGAGAATTCTGCTAGTGTTTTTTGATTTTATAAGATTTCTTTGATGTAGGTTTCGAGTTCTTCTTGAGTTAGAACGCCGGCCGTTTTTTTAACAATCTTTCCATCTTTATCGACAAAGATTAGGGTTGGAATTTCTGTAATCTCATGATATTTTTGGAAGCTTGAATCAACGTCAGAGTAATAGTTGAGGGATAGAGAATGCTCTTTTAAGTATTTCTTTCCGTTCTCAATCGGTTCTTTCTGACTGATCATCGCTACACCAACAAATTCAACTTTGTCTGCATATTTTTCTTTTAATGTATTTAAAATTGGGAGCTCTTGTTGGCAATCTGGACACCAACTTGCCCAAGCGTAGTAGACTGTTGGCTTTCCGTTAAAGTCTTTTTCAGTTAATTTTTTTCCGCTTGCGTCCTGGAATACGACGTTTGCATCAGCAGGTTTGCTGCTTGATGGTAATAAATAAAATGTCGCTAAGCCAACAACAAAAAGAGCTGCAAGAGCCAATAAAAGTTTTTTCATAAAATCCTCTTTCTATTTTTATTCGTGAATATCAAACACGTATTTGTGGCCTTGTGTTAGGCTATGGTAGAATCCTTTACCGTCATACAAGTGGAATACTTGTACGCCAGCAATATCTTCTTCGTTAGGGTAAACATCTTTTACGAATGGGTTATCTTTAAGAACTTCTTCAAGACGTTCACGACCAATTTCTTTTACAACACCTTCGATACGAATCACTTGGATTAAGTAATCTTCGCTCTTCATAGCAGTAATGGCAACTTTTTGGTTCTTTTGTAGTTGCTTATAGAAATTAGTTTTAGGACTAGTCATAAAGAACACGCCTTTTTCGTTTGCAACACCGATATGGATATGACGTGCATGAGGTTGGTTGTTCTCATCTGCAGTCGCAATAACAGCTACATTCATTTCTTCTAAAATACGTAAAATTTCATTGACTTCCATGGTGATTTCTCCTAACTGTTTTCTTTTTATTTTATCATAGATTGTTTTATGAAAGAAGACTTGCGATTTCGTCTCGAATTTGTTCAGGCGTTGTAGTCGGAGCAAAACGTTTCAAAATCGTTCCATCTTTAGCTACGAGGAATTTCGTGAAATTCCATTTTACCTTTTCACCGAAAAGACCAGCGGTTTCTTTCTTTAATAACTCAAATAATGGATGTGTTTCTGGACCATTTACCTTAACCTTACCAAACATTGGGAAAGTCGTATTGTACGTCAATTGGCAATGTTCGACTGCTTGTTCAGCAGTAAGAGGCTCTTGGCCAGCAAATTGATTGCAAGGGAATCCAAGAACAGAAAAACCTTTATCTTTGAACTCTAAATAGAGTTTTTCTAGACCGTCAAATTGTGGAGCGAGTCCGCAGCCACTTGCTGTATTCACAATTAGTAGTAATTGTCCTTTATAGTCTTCTAGAGTAGTTACTTCTCCATTTACTGTTGGAACTTCGATTTCATAAATTGACATTCGTTTACCTTCTTTCTTAGATAAGGCCATAGTGTTTTAATCCGTTGATAATGCCGTTATCTGTATTGTTCGTTGTAATAAATTCTGCAATTTCTTTGAGTACGGGGATGGCATTTCCCATAGCGACAGGATGCGTCACTGCTTGAAGCATCTCGATATCGTTTGGACCATCTCCGAATGCGTAAGTCTCAGCATCTTCTTGATTTAAATACTCTAAGAAGCGTTTGATTCCTTCCGCTTTTGAATTCCCTTTTGAAATCACATCGACTGAGTACGGTGTGTTCCGTAGGAAATCAAGATTAGGAAATGCTACTTTATATTTTTCTTCCACTGGTGGAAGACAGATAAAGAGCAACATGTTAATCGGATTATCTATATAAAAATCTGCGTTTAGTGCAGGTGGATTCGTGTGAATAAATCCGTAAGCATCCTTAGCTCCATCTGTGGATTCTACTAAGTAAAATTCTTTGTCATTATAGGCCGTAAACCCATATCCATCTTCTTTTACCATTTGATGGAATTTCTTCACCATTTCAGTTGGAATTTCTGAAGAATAAACACGCTTGCCTTGATAAAGAACGACTTGACCGTTCATAAAAATTCCTGAGTGGATATTGGCACTCTCCATAATATCGCGTGTTTCAGCAGAAGAACGTCCTGTTGCGATAAAGGGTTCATACCCATTGTCTTTTAGTGTTTGAATGGCTTCAGCCGTAGCAACGTTCACTTTTGACTCGCCGTTTAAAAGTGTTCCATCCAAATCAAAAAATACAAAACCTTTCATTCCGTCACTCCATTCGTTTAGTCTTATTTTAGTATACCATGTTTTGAAGGATTTTAATTGTAGTTCGAATTAAAAGCATTTCGCGTGAAAGAGTAGAAATATCGTAGTTTTTATGTTAAAATTGAAAAGAATTTTAGTTAAGGAGGGAATCCTTTGTACAATTTGATTTTATCACTGATGGTTGTGGTATGCGTATTATTAATTATTGTTGTTGCAATGCAACCTTCAAAAACAAATGCTGCGAATTTAACAGGTGGAGCAGAGCAATTATTCGGTAAACAAAAGGCACGTGGTTTTGAGGCATTCTTAATTCGCGTAACAGTTGTTTTAGGAACAATCTTCATGTTATTAGCATTTGCATTAGCATACATTTCATCAAAATAATAAATTTAAGTACAATTGTTCGGACATCCAACCAATTGTGCTTTTTTATTTGGCAGATTAGAGGAGAGTTATATGGAAGCACTATGGTTAAGAAAAGAAAGCAATACAAGAGCGGTGATTTTATTTCATGCTTATACAGGAACACCTGCGGATGTGAGAATGCTTGCGCAGTTTTTACATCGTCATGATTATGCAGTCTATGTTCCAGTATTTTCTGGCCATGGAACTCCAGATGTGGAAGATATCTTAGCAAGTTCTCCTGAGGCTTGGTACGAAGATGCCAAACGTGCTGTCGACTTTGTTCGAGGACAAGGCTATCACACGGTTAGTGCCTTTGGATTATCGATGGGCGGTATTATGGCGACTAAATTAGCAACCGAACATCTAGTGGAATATGCGGGCACATTTTGTTCGCCAGTATCTTCTGGGAATCCTCAGTTGCCAGGACTGTTTCAAAGTTTTATGATGTATGCGAAGGCGTCTTATAGAAATGTAGGACGACCATTTGATGAAGCTGAAATGAAGGAAAAAGCACAAAAACAATTGGCAGACATTCAATCATTTTCAAGTGACGTTGCTTCACATTTAGATGAAGTGACAGGAAGTTTTTATATTGCACAAGGGGAACAAGATACACTTGTCGATCCAGAGTCATCCTTAGAATTAAAAGAGGGACTCATTAACGCGCAAGTGGAGTTACATTGGTATGAAGAAGCAGGGCACGTGATTACGGTTAGTCCTGTTAGAAAGGAATTCCAAGAGACTGTTCTCTCTTTTCTAAATCAACAAGAATGGAGGTAAAGAAATGAGACAATCATTAGAAGAAATCTTAATGGCTTTCTTTATGGAACATGAATCTGAAAGTTTTTTTGTTCAAGAAATTAGTGAGCATTTCGGATTTACTGCTTCAAAGGACTTTAAGATTTTAGTGAAACAATTAGCTGACCTCGAAGATTCTGGAAAAATTGTATTAACACGACAAGGTAAATTTGGATTCAATCAAAAAAATCGTACGTTAGAAGGAACATTCCGATTAAATGATAAAGGGTTTGGTTTTGTAACGGTTGAAGAAGGTAAGCCAGATATTTTTATTCCAAGAACGGATGTCCATGGCGCTATGGATGGAGACACAGTTGCGATTCGTATCGTTCAAGAAGAAAATCCTTATAACGATAAAGCTGCAAGCGGAACGATTGTAAAAATCTTAGAACGTGCTGTGAAGCAAGTGGTGGGGATTTATACACGTTATCCATCGAAGATTATGCTGCAAACAGGCTATTGTGGCGAAATTGCAATAAAAGATTCTAAATTAAAGAAAACGAAATGTTATGTGACTAGAAAGGGATTAAATCCAGTTGACGGAACCGTCGTGATTGCCGAAGTGGAACATTATGAAACAGAGCGTCACGAACTCGTCTTGAAGGCGCATATCGTCAAAGAAATCGGCTATAAAGACGCTGTCGGTATGGACATTTTAATGATTTTACATCAATTAAAAATCCCAACAGTATTCCCAGACTCAGTATTAGAGGAAGCCAACCGTGTGAGTGAAACCATCTCACCGGAAGAACTTGAAGGGCGTGTCGATTTACGCCAAGAATTAACCGTGACGATTGACGGTGCAGATGCCAAAGACTTAGATGATGCGGTCGCTCTTGTCAAACGTGAAGATGGAACGTTTGTATTAACGGTATCCATTGCCGACGTTTCTTATTATGTAACGGAAAATTCTGAAATGGATAAGGAAGCATTTGAGCGAGGAACGAGTGTGTATTTAACAGACCGTGTGGTTCCAATGTTACCGCAACGATTATCAAACGGAATCTGCTCGCTTCATCCATATGAAGAGCGATTAACGTTAACAGCACGCATGGAAATCGACCGTAGCGGAACGATTTACCAGCATGAGATTTTTCCAAGTGTGATTCAATCGAACGAGCGATTAACTTATGATGAAGTGAACGTATTATTCAATACGAATGAAGCTTCTGAAAAAATCACTCCAGAGATTGAAGCAATGCTTTGGAACATGAAAGAATTACATACGATTCTTGAACGTAGACGTACGGAACGTGGAGCGATTGACTTTGATACACAAGAAGCAAAAATTCTGGTGGATGAAAAAGGAGCGCCAACAGAAATCGTACTACGTGAACGTGGTGTAGCAGAGCGACTCATTGAGTCCTTTATGCTTGCGGCGAATGAAACAGTGGCTCGTCACTATGAACAAATGAAGGTGCCGTTCATTTACCGTATTCACGAAAATCCAGATAGCGAAAAACTCCAACGATTCTTAGAGTTTATTACCGCATTTGGAATTACGATTAAAGGGAAGAACGATTCGATTACGCCGAAGAAATTACAAAAAGCTTTGAATGAAGTACGTGGTGAGCCGTATGAAGCGGTGGTATCGACAATGATGCTTCGTTCGATGAAACAAGCTAAATACGATATCACGCCAACGGGGCACTATGGACTGGCAGCGGAAGACTATACGCACTTCACTTCGCCAATTCGTCGTTATCCTGACTTAATCGTTCATCGTATGATTCGTCATTACGGAAAACACCCAGGTCATTTATCGAAGAAAGAAGAAACGCTTCTGGAAGATAAATTACAACAAATTGCAGACCAATCCTCTCGTATGGAACGACTTGCAGTACAGGCTGAACGCGATGTGAACGCATTGAAAAAAGCTGAATACATGCAAGATAAGGTTGGCGAGGAATTCGATGGTATCGTAAGCTCAGTGACAAAATTTGGAATGTTTGTCGAGTTAGCCAATACCGTAGAAGGATTAATTCATATTTCTCACTTGAAACAAGACTACTTTAACTTTATTGAAAGCCATATGATTTTACTTGGGGAACGTACGGGTGTTAGTTACCGTATCGGTGACCGTGTTCGTGTGAAATGTGTGAAAGTAGATGTGGAAGCTAGAGAAGTCGATTTCCTACTCGTAGAAGATGCAAAATTGGCCAAAACTGAACGCCCAAGAAAAGTCGAACGCTTTGATGATAAATCTTCTAAGAAAGGCAAAAAATCAAAAGGACGCCAACGCTTTAAAAAAGCGATTAAAACGAAAAAGAAAAGACGCTAGGAGGTTCGTGAATGCCTAAAGGAACGAACGATAAAGTGCTCGCACAAAATCGAAAAGCAAGTCATGACTATACCATTCTTGAAACGATTGAAGCTGGGATGATCTTAACTGGAACAGAAATCAAATCGGTTCGTCAAGCGCGTATCAATTTAAAAGATGGATACGTGAGCTTGAAGCAAGGAGAAGCTTTTCTTGTAGGTGTCCATATTAGCCCGTTTGAACAAGGGACACTGTTCAATCATGACCCATTAAGAACGAGAAAATTATTGCTTCATAAAAAGCAAATTAATTATTTACTGGAGCAAGTCAAGCAAGCCGGAAATACAGTAGTGCCACTTAAGGTCTACATTAAAAATGGCGTTGCAAAGTTGTTAATCGGCGTTGCGAAAGGGAAGAAAAATTACGATAAACGTGATGCCTTAAAGCAAAAGGATATGAAACGCGAAATCGATCGTGCAATGAAAGAGAGATATTAAAGCGGGAGGCTGGACAAATTGTCCAGCCTTTTTTGGTCTAATTAAAACCCCCGGATTGTCCGGGGGTCCAAAAAGCTTTAGCG
>CAJZJY010000001.1 GCA_916050055.1 uncultured Streptococcus sp. | reverse complement strand
TTTTACATTGTAGCACCTCACAAGATTCATTGCAAGGATTATTTTCTGAAAATTATTCGACAGAAACAAACGCATCATGCGATCGTAGCATTTTTGAACTTCACGATAGCACCTCAATATATGAATAAATTTTATCGGTGACTCTGAAGAGCTTTGCGTAATACATCAATTTTTGATAGTTTACCGAATACTTTGGGAAATATAGTTTGAAAGCTTGTGCAATCAATTGTACATCCATTTTATATACCGGACGCAAACACTCTACTAGAGTCCTCTCTATTTCATATATACGGATTTGTTGCCCTTTTTGGCGTTCAATTTCTACAATCCCCACATCAAAATTAGTACGTGTCACAACAGGTTTCACTTCTTGTGCTTGCTTAATCGTTGAAGTATTCACTCCGTACGGAAACATCATTGTTTTTTCAAAAGGAACCGTTAGCGATAATCCGTGTAACCACAATGCCGTATCGAGTGCATATACTCCTTTTGGATTTCGTAATTGAATTAAATACCAGTCATCCATATAGTATTCTGCCAACCCATACAAACCTTTCCCGAGTGGTTCAAGTTCCTCTTGCTCAATCATTTTTCGATAGGTTCGATAGCTTAATCCTGCTTCTTTTACTTCACGATAAGATAAGATGCCATTATTTCTTTTTAAATACTCTATAATTTCTGTTTGTTTTGAATGCATTCTTTCACCTCCTAAAAACGTAAACAATCCACTAACAATTTATAATAATGTTAGCAATTTGTTTACATTTTTTCAACCCACAAAAAAAGTCTTATCCGCATCATCGCAAATAAGACTTTTCTTCTATTAGATTAATACTTTTGATAAGAACGATTGTGTCCGCTCCATTTGTGGATTCTCGAGGACTTCTTTTGGATAGCCTTCTTCCACAATCACGCCACCGTCCATGAAGATTAAACGCGTTCCCACTTCACGGGCAAATCCCATTTCGTGCGTTACGACAACCATGGTCATGCCGCCTGCTGCAAGTTCCTTCATTACGTTTAGTACTTCTCCGACCATTTCTGGGTCCAAGGCTGACGTTGGCTCATCGAACAAGAGCACATCGGGTTCCATCGCAAGTGAACGTGCAATCGCGATTCTTTGTTTTTGTCCCCCTGATAGTGAGTTTGGATAGACATCCGCTTTATCGGCTAATCCCATTTTCTCTAGAAGTGCGTGTGCTTTTTGTTCTGCAACAGCCTTGTCGATTTTCTTCAATTGAATTGGTCCAATCGTGATATTTTCTAACACGGTTAAATGCGGGAATAAATTGAAGTGTTGGAACACCATGCCTAAATGTTGACGCACGCTGTCGAGGTCCACTCCTTTTTCATTGATGCATTGGTCTTTGAAGAACACCTTTCCGCTTGTGGGCTCTTCTAATAAGTTTAGGCAACGTAAGAAAGTTGATTTTCCTGATCCAGAAGGACCGATAATCACGAGCACTTCCCCTTGCTCAATATAAGTGGAAATTCCGTTTAAGACTTGCTTGTCGCCGTATTGTTTTTTAATCTCTTCTGTTCTAATCACTGGCTTGTAACTTCCTTTCTAGTTTGTCCATAAAGAATGCAATCGTCGTAGTCATGACGAAGTATAAGAACGCCGTCATTAACAGTGGAATAAATACGGTAAAGGTTGCCCCACGAACCGTATCCGAGCTGTACATTAAATCGTGAATACCTATTAAAGAGACGATGGATGTTTCTTTAATTAAGGTCGCAAATTCATTCCCGATGGCTGGTAAAATATTTTTCATCGCTTGTGGCAAGATAATTTGACGCATCGCCATTCGTTTCGGCATCCCCATTGAACGAGCGGCTTCCATTTGCCCTTTATCCACCGATTGAATCCCACTACGGATGATTTCAGCGATATAAGCTGTCGTATTAACGGACACGGCAATGACTCCTGAAACAAAATCGTTTAAATCAAGAACGGTCGCGAGTCCAAAATACACTAAGTACAATTGCACAAGAAGTGGCGTTCCACGAATAATGTCGATATAGACCTTCGCTGCTTTTGACAAAAACTTGTTCTGGCTAAGTCTTGCGAGTGCCATTAACGTTCCACACCCAACCCCGACAATTACAGAGAAGAATGATAGTAACACGGTTGTCGTTGCCCCTTCGAGAAACAGAGGCCAATATTTAATAATCAATTCCATTCTTTTTCCTTCTTTCTATTCTGACATTAAATTCGTATTGCGAATAATCGATTCTTTTAGTTTTCCAGAAGACTCCAACTGATCGAGCACCTCTTGTACTTTTTGTACAAACACTTCATTGCCTTTTTGCGCCACCGCTGCAGTCCCAGCATCTTCACTTGGAATTTCTACCGAAGCAACCGTTAAATCCGAATTCGCCTTCACAAACTCATCTGCTGCAATATTATCCATAATCACCGCATCGAGTTTTCCTTGTTGCAACGCTAAAATCAAGGTTGGATTTTTCGGTTGTGACGTGAGTGTTGCACCTGTCAATGTGTCTTTTACAATTCCTTCTTGAGAGGTTCCTTTTTGCGCACCTACATTTGCCCCATTGAAGCTATCTAGCGACGTGAACTTACCGGCATCCGTCTTCTTCACGACCGCTACCATATGTGAATCGTAGTAAATATTCGTGAACGCCACTTCCTTACTCCGCTCTTCCGTTGGCGTAATCCCTGCTAACACGAGGTCAACTTTTCCAGACTTCATCGCCGCAATCAAGAAGTTAAATTCCATCTCTCGAATCTCCACTTCTACTCCGAGTGCTTCCCCAATGGCATTGGCGATATCAATATCAATTCCGACGACTGAGTCTTTACCGTCGTTAATATAATGCCATTCAAACGGCGGGTAGTCCGCTGTTGTTCCAATGACGATTTTTTGCTTTTTGTAAATGCGGTCTAACACAGCCGAACCTGTACTATTTTCTGTTATTGTTTGATTCGTACATGCTGCTAAGAAGCCGACAAGCACGATGAGCATCGCTATGATTTTCTTCATTTGAAACCTC
Source organism: uncultured Streptococcus sp. (assembly GCA_916050055.1). Taxonomy (GTDB): domain Bacteria; phylum Bacillota; class Bacilli; order Lactobacillales; family Aerococcaceae; genus Granulicatella. The sequence continues at coordinate 24,687 of CAJZJY010000001.1, read as the reverse complement.
CTTATAAAATAAAAACGCCCCTTATGCTAAACGCATAAGAGACGATGTCTGTCGTGGTACCACTCTATTTTGACGGGGAATTGCTTCCCGATCCTTTTCCTTGTTAACACAGATTTCTGCGAAGATAGATACTAATTTCTCCATCTTTTCTACAAAGTGCGCTTCCAGAATTTCTAATCCGATGAGCTTCCACTCTACCTCATCTCGCTTAGGACGCCAAAATTCTGTACTCTCTTTGTCAATGAATTTATGTTCTTAAGTTGTTTTGTATTTTAGACCCATTCTTTTCGATTGTCAACTGGAACATCGTTTTTTTGTACTGAAAAAACGATGGACTAAGAAAAAAATTGGCAAGCAAAGTGATTGAATCAAACTCCAAGCCACCATCATCAATACTAGACGTGAAGTCCAAACAAAACTTTCTTTCCAGAAAGCTGAACCCTGAATACTCGATAGCGAATCCGCCATCATAATATGACTGGCATTCATTTGATAGAAAACCACTAGAAGCACTAAAGAAGCGACAACAATTGTGAATAGAGAATGCTTGCTGTTCACATTCAATAAGCCCATCAATGTCACACCAGCACCCGTCAATTCCAAAAACAACAGTTGAATTCCCTCTTGCGTAAACACATCTCCAAATCTTAGTGCATAAAATGCAACTACAGCACTCAATACAAAGACCACCATCGACAAGCTATAATAAATCTTATTCAACATAAAATCCACCTGCGATAATTCCATCATTGATAGTTCATCCGGTCTTTTTTTGACTATCGATGCTGGAATCATTCATCTCCTTTCTAATATAGTTTTTCATCAATTGATATTCTTTCTAACCTGTTTTCTTTAAACGACAATACTTCCTTTTGAATATTGTAGAATAAAAAAATAAATAAATAAAGGTTTACTTCTCGACCTTTTCTTGCAATTTCCACCCAATCACCCAACCAATGACAAGCGCATAGTTTTCAATTGCCCCAACGAGATTGACGAAGGTAGCTCCCTCCAAATAAGCAAGAAGATGATTCGTGCCAATCCCTAATCCGCCGACTATTAGTGCTCCTAAAACGACTCTTAAATAAAACCAATCATACTTAACATTAACGGACACTAAAATAATCAAAACCGCCAAATTCCAAAATCCAATTTCTCGTTGCCAACCAACTGCAACCCCGTATCCCGAGTGAGCTCCCATCACCTCTGGAAAGAAAATTTGATAAATCATCGCGCCTCCCATCGCCACCGATAGTATTATAAACAGTACTCTTAAAAATTTGTTCATCTTCCTCACCTCGTCATTCTTTATTTGCATTTTTCTGATTTTCCAAAATAAAAGAGCTCCCGGTTCCTCAGGAGCCCCTAATTCTTATTTGCTTAAACCTTCGATAATTTTATCTAGGTTCCATTTCATCATGCTGTAGTAGCTGTCTCCATCTTTTCCTGCTTCTGCAATAGAGTCAGTAAAGATTGTTGAGAAAATTGGTAGACCAGTTTCTTGAGAAACAGTCTTCATTGGACGTTCATCCACACTACTTTCTACGAATAATGATGGAACTTTTGATTCACGTAATTGACGAACCAATTTTGTGATTTGTTCTGGAGTTCCTTCTTCTTCTGTGTTGATTTCCCAGATGTACGCTGATTTAATATCGTACGCTTTAGAGAAGTACTTGAAGCAGCCTTCACTTGTTACGATTAAACGTTTTTCTTCAGGAATTTTCGCGATACGTTGTTTAGCATCTTTATCTAACGCTTCAAGTTTTTCAACATATGCTGCTAAATTCTTTTCATATGTTTCTTTGTTCTTTGGATCTTTTGCGATTAATTGTTTCGCGATGTTCTTCGCATAAATAACACCGTTTTCGATGTTTAACCATGCGTGAGGGTCTTCTTTTCCAGCTTCGTTTTGGCCTTCTAAGTAAATCACTTCGACACCATCACTTACTGCAAAGTAATCTTTATTCGCTTCTTTCTTCGCATTATTCACCATCTTTGTGAACCAAGCGTCCCCACCGTTTTCTAAGTTGATTCCATTATAGAAAATCAAGTCTGCTTTTTGTACCTTTTGAACATCTTCTGGTAATGGTTCATACTCGTGTGGGTCTTGTCCTACTGGAACAATACTATGTAAGTTCACTAAATCACCGGCGATATTTTTTGTCATATCATAAATAATAGAGTTGGTTGTCACCACATTGATTTTTTCAGTATTTGCCTTTGAACTATTATCTTTACTTGTATCTTTACTTGTAGCGCATCCTGCAATTCCTAATACAACAAGTGCTGCTACAAAGAGTTTCTTCATTCTATTCATGAGATTTCCTTCTTTCTCTTTGTTTTGGTGAAACGATAAAACTTACGACAAAAAGTGCTGCTGCTGTTAATACGATGGTTGATCCAATAGCGATGTTAAACGTATATCCAATAACCAATCCTAATACGGATGACAGTGAGCCAAATGTTGCGGCTAAAATGAGCATTGTTTTCAGACGATTTGAATATAAATACGCTGTTGCTGCAGGGGTGATTAATAGTGCCACAATCATAACTGTCCCGACACTTTGCATCGCGGTAATTGATACAAGCGCCAAGAGGAACATCAATAAGTAGTGGTAAAATTGTACGTTCATCCCTGTAGATTGAGCAAAGACTGGATCAAAGCTCGTTACTTGTAATTCTTTAAAATACGCTAAAATAACGACGACTACAATCACGCTCACCACCAATGTAATGAGTAAATCAATATCTTGTACGGCTAAAATATTCCCGAATAAAATATGGAATAAGTCTGTTGAACTCTTCGCCACACTAATCAAAATAATTCCCAATGCCAAAAACGAACTAAAGGTAATCCCGATAGCAGTATCGCCTTTGATAGTACTATTTTGATTCACAAATGCAATAAGGAACGATGCTAATAACCCGAACACCAGGGCTCCAATAAAGAAGTTAATGCCTAAAATAAACGACAACGCTACACCCGGTAATACCGCGTGAGAGATAGCGTCCCCCATTAATGACATCCCTCTTAGAATGATGAAGCATCCTAAAATTCCGGCAACCGCACCAATCACGACTGCTGAAACAAGCGCATTTTGTAGGAAATGGAATTCCATTAACCCTTCAATGAAATTATGCATGCTCACCACCTCCTTGTGGAATATAGACACTTCCGCCGTATACATCATCTAAGTATTTCTTAATGAATACGTCTTCTGTTTTTCCAGAGGCTACAATCGCGTGTTTAACAAGAATCACCTGGTCAAAGTATTCTTTCACCTTCGATAAGTCATGGTTGACCATTAAAATAGTCTTCCCTTCCTCTTTCCATTTACGGAGAATTGTCATAATGACTTTCTCACTAAGCATATCAATCCCTACAAATGGTTCATCAAGGAAAATATATTGTGCTTCTTGAACCATGCAACGCGCTAATAGTACACGTTGGAATTGACCGCCAGAAAGAGCCCCGATTTGGCGAGATGCTAAATCCGTTAATCCAACTTCTTCAATGGCTGTATCAACTTTTTCCCAATCTTCTTTCGTCAATCGTTGCAATGGTTTCTTTTTAACAGTTCTTCCTAAAGCAACGCACTCACGAATGGTGATTGGAAATGTAAAGTCAATGTGGCTTTTTTGTTCGACATAGGCGATTTTCTGTAATACTTTTTTTGCGGGTTCTCCATCAATCAGAATTTCTCCTGACGATTGAATAAGTCCTAATATTGCTTTTAATAATGTTGATTTACCTGCACCATTGGGCCCAATAATCCCAGTAATGGTTGGTCCTTCAATGGTTGCATTACAATCTTTTAAAACATGTGGTTGCATCGCATACGATACCCCAACATTTTTAATCGTAATCAATGAATTCATCCCCTCAATTTATGTAGATTCTACATTTATTAGGTTACCCTAAAAAAATAATTTCGTCAAGTGTTTTTTTAGGTTTACCAAAAAATTTTCAGAAAATTTTTGAAAACAAGCCTTTACACGCTTAAATCAGCTGATTAACTCTCTTTTAAAAGCGCAAAAAGGCGCCTTCCGTTGCCCGGAAGACGCCCTTTCAAACTCTTTATTTTGTTAATAATGCTGCAGCTGCTTCATCACAAATAACGGTCACTTTAGGATGTTTTTGTAGGATACTTGCTGGAACTTCCTCAGTAATTGGTCCTTCCACTAATCCTTTAATCGCATGGATTTTCTTAGGTCCGAATGCAATTAACACGATTTCTTTGGCATCCATGATGGATTGTAATCCCATTGAATAAGCGTAGCGTGGCACATCTTCTTCTTTTTCGAAGAAACGTTTGTTAGCTTCAATCGTTGATTCTGTTAAATGAACCTTATGCGTGCGTTGTGTGAACGGTGTACCAGGTTCATTGAATCCGATATGCGCGTTACTTCCAATTCCCAACAATTGTAAATCCACTGGATTTTCTTGAAGAATGCGTTCATAGCGAACAACTTCTGCATCCACATCTTCGGCCAATCCGTCTGGTAAATAGCTATGTTTAAATGGTTTTGCATCGAATAATTGCTCTTTCATGAAATAATGATAGCTATGTTCATCCGTTGGCGCCAATCCAACATATTCATCTAAGTTCACTGAGATACGATCTGAGAAATCTAAATCGCTATTTCTAAGTAATTCATATAACCCAATTGGACTCGAGCCTGTCGCTAGTCCAAACACTTGCGCTCCTTCGCTGTGTGCGCGTTTAAAAATCTCAAAAGCGGCTAATGCGCCTTCTTCTTGAGTTTTTACAACAATAACTTCCATTAATAATACCTCCCTGAATCCCCTTTCAAAAAAGGGTTCTAAAAACATGAATAAATGCTTCAACTTCATTGTAACAAAAATTCAGAAGTCTTTAAATAGCTAAATTCATTTTAGTTCATAAAATCTTCGTCGTACATCACCCATTGTTCGTAATGCTTCGCCTCGAATGTCTCTGAAGGACTTGTGGCTTCGATTACGAGTGGAGACGCATTAGTAAGGCTGACTTCTTCAAGTGGAACCCACTCAATCCCCTTCGAATCGTTCTTCTCTGCCCTCGTCACGAAGTCTTCTACCGTTCGAGCACCCTTTTCTTCAATATCGATGGTAAACAAAACAAACTCATGATGAACGCGAGCGATTTCTGGAACGGTCACAAACACATCACGAATCGTATTTTGATGAATGGCAGACACTTGGAATCCAGTCTCCTCTAGCATTTCTCTTCGCAATGTTTCTACCAAACTCTCTCCTTCTTCCGGCGTTCCTCCCGGCAAATCAAATCTCCCGCGGTATGGTCCACGCGTCTTACGAATACAAAGGATGCGTCCCTCGCGAATACAAACACCATACACTCCAAAATGGTTCATTTCTTTCATTGTCTTCCTCCACGAAAATAGAGGTGGCACGCCACCTCTATATCTTTTTTCTGAAGCCGTTAATGTGACTTCCTTTGTTGGGATTCTACTCCATGTTTTACGGCTAATCGGATGATCCAGTAGAACAAATATAGAGCAACTCCCATCAGTGCAAACGTCCCCAGAAACATTGGTAATACTAAGTCCATAAAGACCACCTCCAATGAAATTGAAAACCATTAACCGACTATTGTTACCTTCATTATAGCACTCCTTATTTGAAATTCAATAGAGGGTTTGCTTGAAATAACAAAAAGCCATTCCTACCAGTTGCCTAATAGGAATAGCTTTTTAACTTTTATTTCCAAAAATCATCGTAGATTGTAATTGGTAAGTGACGTTTATGTTCTGTCTTTCGATACCAATTTTCAATTGTCTCTGCTGCCTTTTCGTTGATGTCTTTTCCTTCGAGATAATCATCAATCTCTTCGTAAGTCACCCCAAGTGCTACTTCGTCTGGAAGGGATGGGCGATCTTCTTCAAGATCTGCCGTTGGAACTTTCAAGTATAGATGTTCTGGAGCACCTAGTACTTGTAACATCGCACGGCCTTGACGTTTATTGAGACGCCATAATGGAGTGATATCTGCAGCCCCGTCCCCAAATTTCGTATAGAAACCGGTCACCGATTCTGCCGCATGGTCTGTTCCGATTACGGCACACCCCGTTTGGCCGGCAATCGCATATTGAGCGACCATTCGTTCACGCGCCTTGATATTTCCTTTATTGAAGTCTGAAATTTCCATTCCTAAGGCTTCAATACTGCGTTCAGACGCATCTACCGCATCCTTCACGTTCACACGAAGCACATCCGTTGCCTTCATAAAGGCAATCGCGTCCATGGCATCTTGTTCATCTGCTTGCACGCCGTAAGGAAGGCGCACGGCATAGAAGCGATACACTTTTTGGTCTTGTTCTTCGTTCAATTCATCAATCGCCATTTGTGCGAGTTTCCCAGCAAGCGTTGAGTCTTGTCCCCCGCTAATCCCAAGGACATACCCATTCAAGAAGGGATGCTTCACAAGATACGCCTTTAAGAAATCGACGGTTTTACGAATCTCTTCTTCCGGATTGATCGTTGGTTTGACACGAAGCGTTTCGATAATTTTTTGTTGTAATGGTCTCATAACGTTCCCCTTACTTTGCGTTTTCTTTGGCCAACTGTTCTGCTTTAAGACGCACTTCTTCTCTGATTTCCGCAATACTTGCCAATTTTTGGTCGTATGTCTTTTGAGAGAGATCGACTGGATATTGCTCTGGGTTCAAGATACGTTTGTACTCGTCCCATAGGGCTTCGATTTGCTCGTCTTTGTACGCTTTAATCTCTTGAAGTTTTGGCAATTCATACACTAATTTTCCGTTATTGAAAATTGGTTGTAAAATTGGACGCGCAGTAAAGTCTTTCACTGTTTTATTGATATAAGTGTAGACTGGATGGAACATAAAGAGTTCGTCTAATTGATCTGGACGTTCATCCCATAGCGCAATGTAGTCCCCTTCAGATTTTCCGTCTGAATTACGTGTAATACGCCATACTTGTTTCTTACCAGGTGTCGATACTTTTTCAGCGTTGTTTGAAATCTTCATTGTATCCACCATTACGCCGTTTTCGTCTTCGATACTTACAAGCTTGTACACACAACCAAGTGCTGGTTGGTCATAAGCAGTAATTAAACGAGTACCGATTCCCCAAACGTCGATTTTAGCACCTTGCATCTTCAAGTTCAGGATTGTTTTTTCATCTAAATCACTTGACGCGTAAATTTTCGCTTTTGTAAATCCAGCTTCGTCTAATTGTTGACGAACTTTTTTCGACATATACGCCATGTCACCACTGTCGATACGAACACCTAAGAAATTAATCTTGTCGCCGAATTCTTTGGCTACACGGATGGCATTTGGAACACCAGATTTCAAGATATCATACGTATCCACTAAGAACACGCAGTCACGGTGACTCTCAGCATACGCTTTAAACGCTTCGTAGTCATCACGGTACGCTTGTACTAATGAGTGGGCATGTGTTCCAGAAACTGGAATGCCAAACATCTTGCCTGCACGAACGTTACTTGTCGCATCACATCCACCGATGTACGCTGCACGTGTTCCCCAAATGGCCGCATCTAATTCTTGCGCACGACGAGTTCCGAATTCTAATACTGGATCGTCTCCTGAAACCATACGTACACGGCTCGCTTTTGTTGCGATCAGTGTTTGGAAGTTGACGATGTTTAATAAGGCTGTTTCAATTAATTGGCATTCCGCAAGCGTTCCTTCTACTTGCACAAGAGGTTCGTTCGCGAAAACGAGTTCTCCTTCTACTGCTGAACGGATGCTTCCTTTGAATTCGAAGTTTTCTAAGTATGTTAAGAATTCTTCTGGATAATGTCCAAGTCCTCGTAAATAGTCAATATCCGTTTTTGAGAAACGTAATTGTTCAATGTAACGAACGATGCGTTCTAGTCCAGCAAAAATCGCATATCCATTTTCAAATGGTAATTTTCTGAAATACGCTTCGAAAATTGCTTTTTTCTCATAAACGCCTGTTTCCCAATACGTTTTCATCATGTTAATTTGGTATAGGTCTGTATGTAGTGTTAAACTATCATCTTTATAAATTGAGTTCATCTGTCGATACCCCTTTTTTATTGTAGTTACCTCTTTATTTTACAACAGTTCTAGGGCAATGTACATGCATGGAGACTCGGGAGCTCGTGAAAATGCAAAAAAGGACAAGCTTTTTCAGCTTGCCCCTTGTCGTTTCTGTTTGATTAAACGTCTAAGAATCCTTCGTGCGGAGTCATATGGAAGTATTCCGCAATTTCTTGTAATTGCACATCTGTAATTTCTTGAAGGATTTTGCCACCTTGTGCACCGACTTGAGAATAAATCATCGCTGCTTTCTCGATCACTTCAATTAAACCGTATGTTTCATCTAAAGTATCGCCTGCCGCAAATAATCCATGGTGTGGCCAAATCACAGCTCTAAACTCTGCCATTTTCGCAGCAGTTGCTTCCCCAATGGCGTTTGTTCCAGGTGTCATATAAGGAATCACACCAATACCTTCTGGGAAGACAACAATTGATTCAGCTTGCATTTTCCAAAGAAGTCTTGATAAATGACGTTCGTCTAATGGTTGTGTGAAGCTTAATGCGATAAGGTTTGTTGGATGGCAATGGAACACCACTTTATGATTTGGATTCACTTTGAGTCGTTCGATATGGCTCATTAAGTGGCTCGCGAATTCTGAAGTTGGTTTGCCGCCATCTTCAAATCCCCATAGTAATTCTGCTTTTTGTCCGTCTTCAGAAATACGAACCAAGCCTAAATCAAGAAGTGGTTGGTTTGTCACGTTTCTGAAGTAACGGCCTGTCCCTGTTACTAAGTAATAGTAACCCGCAAGTGTTGAAGCGTCGAATCCTAAGTCGAGGACACGTTTCACTTCTTTTACGTCTTCATAGCCATCTACTTCGCTCGCTTCCAAGCGTACTGACACGTTCCCGCCATTACGTTCGTCCCAGTAACGTAAGTACGATTCTTTAGTCAGTTCACATAATTTTTTTACAGCTGGTGATTCAATAAATTTTGTCATTTTTCAATTCTCCTTAGTTTCTTTTTGATAAAACTTGTTCTTCGTATGCTTTGACTTCATTATACCATGCAAGTCCGACTGGAACACCATTTATTTTTTACCGTTTAGACAAAACAAAGACCGGTAATGCTTCGTCAGCATTACCGGTCTTTCCAGTTTAGTTATTCAAATTTTACTTTATTAGCTTCGTTTGCTGGCTTCATATCGATTTGTAGAAGGTTCACTAAATTCTTATCATCGATGGTTGCATTGCCTTTGTCATCCACCTTAATCGCTAAATAGTGATTGTTTTTATCGTAATAATCCATTCCTTCTAAGTTGACATAGCCATCTCCTCTAAATCCAACGGCAGCTAAGCGGTAAATAAATTTATATAAGAGCGCTTTTGTAAAGTCTGTTTGTCCCACTTTTTGTGCTTCTTCAACCAGTCCATCGAAGAAAGCTTGATTATTTCTTTGATAGCTTGCTTGTACTTCATATTGGTATAAGTCAACACGTGGTGCTCTTAATTTCAAATACACGGTATCGCCTTCCACTTTATAATCTTCAAGCGTATAAGCTGCTGCTTTTCCTAAGGCATTTGTATTTACCTTTAAGTACATTGGAGCATAGATTTTAACGGGATACTTCACTCCTTTATACTCCACTTCCCCGTCATTAGTAAATGTTGGGCGTGCTTCCTTCAAGTAGTTCACCATGTAATCATTCCAAATACGTGTAAAGAATTCCTCTTGATTTGAAGTTCCTGTTGCTTTTAGAAGTACATCAAAGTTTTCTTGGTTCACAAATACTGCATCCACCAGTTTTAATGCTTCTAGAACTTTTGTATCAGTAATGCTCTTTTTCTTTTCATTCAAGGCCTCTACTGCTTTTTCTACACCATCCAATTTGTGGGTAATTGTTTTACCACTATTTGATTCAACTAAAGTTTGTTCGTATTTTGTCAGTGGTACGACCTTTGCATTCCAATCAAATGATGCTGCTGGACTATTAGCATCCTTTTTTGTATTAGAAGCTACCTGTGTTGTTACTTCACTTGTTGCTCCTGTTGTTTCCTTTGCTGCTTCTGATGTTGATTTAGACTGTGAACATCCTGCCACTACTAGTGATAGAAGGGCTACACTCCCTGCTAAAAATCGTTTCGTTCCTTTTTTCATAAATGACTCCTCTCATCTCATATAGAGAATGTTTTCACGATCACTTTCATTCATTGTACCACAATTCTTTGACCTTCAAAACAAATTTCCGCAAAATACAATCATATTAACGAAACAATCGCATTAAAAAAGCACTCCCACCATCGTGAGAGTGCTCGCTTCATTGATTATTGTAATTTTTCTAAGTCGGCTTGTAATGCTTCAACTTTTTCTTTTGCAGCTTCTTCGCTATCCGCTTTAGCACCGATATAGAACTTAATTTTTGGTTCTGTACCACTTGGGCGAACCGCAATCCAAGATCCGTCTTCTAAAATATATTTCAATACATTTGAAGTTGGAAGTCCGATTTCTGAAACGACTCCGTTCGCATCTTTTTGCTCATTCACCGCGAAGTCTTGCGCTAACGCTACTTTCAATCCTCCAAAGCTTGTTGGAACTGAAGAGCGTAAGCCATCTAATAAAGCTTTAATCTTTTGTGGACCTTCTAAACCAGCTACTGTTACAGAAATTGTTTTCTCTAAGAAGTACCCGTGTTTTGCGTATAACGCTTGAAGACCATCGTATAAAGTCTTACCTTCGTTCTTGAAGCGTGCTGCTACTTCTGTGAGTAATAACACTGCTTGAACGGCATCTTTATCACGGACAAATGATTTCACAAGGTAGCCATAACTTTCTTCGAAACCGAACATGAATGTATGCTCTCCTGTTTCTTCGTCGTGTTGGATTTGTTCTGCGATGAATTTGAATCCTGTTAATACATTCATCATTTCAGCGCCATAACTCTTAGCAACTGCTGTTGGAAGTTCACTACTTACGATTGATTTTACAACAAGCGCGTTACTTGGAAGAGTTCCTGCTTGTTGGTGAGCGTATAATAAGTAATCCACTAAAATTGCAGCGATTTGGTTTCCTGTAATCACTTGGTAGCTTCCATCTGGCAAGCGTACGGCTGCACCCATACGGTCCGCATCCGGGTCAGTCGCTAATAATACATCAGCACCCACTTTTTTCCCTAATTCTACCGCATATTCAAATGCGCCTGCTTCTTCAGGGTTTGGAGATTTAACTGTTGAGAAATCTCCATCTGGCTTTGCTTGTTCTTCAACAACGTGCAAGCCTTTGAAGTTTGCTTGTTCTAATGCTTTTTCAACAAGCATTAAACCTGTACCGTGTAATGGTGTATAAACCACTGATAATCCTTCCACATCGCTAAGAAGTTTTGGATTTACAGAGACAGTTTTGATTTCTTTCAAGTACGCATCATCGACGTCTTTTCCGATAATCGTTACAAGTCCTGATGCTTCTAATGCTTCATCATCTAACACTTCAAGTTCAAGCGGGTTAGCTACTTGGCGCACATATGCCGTTAGAGCATCCGCATCTTTTGGAGGCATTTGACCGCCGTCTTCACCATATACTTTATATCCGTTGTAAGCTGCTGGGTTATGACTAGCTGTAATCATAATTCCGGCAAATGTATGCAAGTGACGTACTGCAAATGATAACTCTGGCGTTGGACGTAAGCTTTCAAATACATATGACTTAATTCCGTGAGTTGCTAAAGTACGTGCAGATTCCATTGCGAATTCTGGTGAAAAATGACGTGAATCGTAAGCAATCGCTACCCCACGTTTTTTCGCTTCTTCTCCGTAACTTTCAATTAAGCGTGATAATCCTTCTGTTGCCTGACGAACTGTATAAGTGTTCATGCGATTAATCCCAGGTCCAACAATTCCACGCATTCCCGCAGTACCAAACTCTAATGGTGTATAGAAGGCTTCCTCTTTTTGTGTGTCATCCATTGATTGTAATTGCACTTTTAATCCTTCTTCAAGTGCCTCAAAAGATTCCCATAATTTTGCTGTTTCTTTCCAACTCATTTGCATTCGTCTCCTTCTACTGAGTAATAATATTTTACGTTCTTTTATTATCCCCGATTTTCCGAATAGTTTCAACCTCTTTGTGAACTAAAAATCAAGATTTTGAACTTCGAAGCCGTATTCCTGAATATGTGTTTTCAGCATATGCAAGAATCGCCCTGCTTCTTTGGATAATTTGCGTTGATCGTGTTGCAAGATTCCGAGTTCCATTGTATCTTCTACGTCCAGCGGCACCGCAACAATCTTATCATCATTTAGCTTACTACTAATAATCCCTGAACTAATCGTGTATCCATTTAATCCGACCATTAAGTTAAAGATGGTCGCACGGTCACTTACCTTAATGCTCTTTTTATGCTCCATCGTGCTGAGGATTTCCTCTGAGAAGTAGAATGAATTTTCTTCCCCTTGCTCATATGACAAATATGGGTAATCTTCTAGTTCTTCTAGCGTAATGCTCTCTTTTTCTGCAAGTGGATTTTGCGTACTTAAGAACACGTGGGGTTTCGCTGTAAAGAGTGGCGTGAATACTAAGTTCTTTTCTTTGAATAATTTTTCCATGACTTTGCGGTTGAAATCATTCAAATACAAGACACCAATCTCACTCTTATAGTTCGTGATGTCTTCTAAAATATTTTGAGTCTCCGTTTCACGAAGCGTGAATTGATATTCGTCTCCTGCTTCCTTTTGAATAAAATCAACGAAGGCATGCACCACAAACGCATAGTGTTGCGCGGATACAGAGAATGTCCGTTTCCGTTTCGTTTGTCTCTTATATTTTTCTTCCATCAAATTGACTTGGTCGAGGACTTGGCGAGCATAGACTAGAAACTCACGCCCTTCTCCCGTCAATGTAATTCCGGTATTCCCCCGTTGAAAGAGGGTAATATCCATTTCTAATTCCAACTCACGAATGGCCTTTGATAAACTTGGTTGGCTGACATATAAGTCTTTTGCGGCTTCATTCATGGAGCCTTTTTCAACGATTTTCTCGAAATAAATTAATTGTTGAATTCTCATCCGACCACTCCCTTCTATTACGTTTATTGTACCATCTTCCTGCAAAAATAAAAATAAACTCCTCCATGCAATTTGCATGAAGGAGTCGATAGGAATTTGTGCTTATTCTTGGAATTTGAATACGACTGAAGAATCGTATAATTTAAGAACTTTTTCAAATAAAATTTTGCTTGCAATCGCTGCTGCAATTGGCACAACAAACCATACAATAGCTGCTAAGGCAACATTCAATCCAGCATCGATAGAAGCTAACGGTCCTACTAACCCTACGATACCAAACCCTGCAGATTGTGGAGTACCGCTTACTGAGAATAGCGCTACTGGAATCGCTGAAAGAATCGCTGTTGATAAACATGGAATCAAGATTACTGGATACTTGAATAAGTTAGGCATCATTAATTTCATTGCCCCTAAAGCGATGGCTAATGTTACCCCTGATTTATTGACTTTCCATGAGTGAACCACTAATGCTACGGCTGTTGCAGCAACCCCCATAGCAGCGGCCCCGGCAGATACACCGTTTAATTGAATTGCTAAACCAATCGCTACAGTTGAGATTGGCGAAATAATTAATGTTGCGAATGAGCAGCAGATTAAGATTGACATCAAGATTGGTTGTAATGTTGTGAACTCGTTGATGACTTGACCAATGGCTGCTGTAATCATTTTAACGTATGGTAATAGTAATAATCCGATAAATGCAGATCCCACCCCAACGACGATTGGCATTGCAACAACGGCAGTTGAACCAAATTTATCTTTGATCAGCATTAACATTCCCACAGCGATACCAGCAGTGACCATTGTATTAATCAAGTCCCCTGTTCCAGCACCAACATATTTTTGAAGTTCTGCATTATACGTCACTACCCCACTGGCTACGAAGCAGGCCCCTGCAACAACCATCATCGGCATTGGTTTAAATCCGAATTGTAATGCAATTAAGCCCCCGATAATCAGTGGAGTTGCTAATTGGAAAATAACCGCGATTTGCGTAATGGTTACTGCGATTGGATATTGATTAAAATGTTTTAAAATTGCTGAAAGAACGGCATTTGGAATCAGTCCGACGATAACCCCTAGGGCTGTCCCTGCTAAGATTTTATTGATAAAAACTGAAGCCGTCATTTTTTGTTTTGCTTGTGCTTCCATAGTTTTGTCCCCCTCTAATCTGAGCTATTTAGCTCCAAGAATTTGTTCTTTACAATGAACCAATGCTGTTAAAAACTCACAATATGGTGTTGGAACGCCATATTTTTGTCCTTTACGCACTACCGCTCCGTTGATGTAGTCGATTTCTGTTAAACGATTATTTTCATTTAAGTCTTGATACATCGATGGGTGATGAAGCCCGATTGTTTCACGATTATAACAATTCGTTTCGATGAAATCTACAATTTCTGAAACATTTAACAGAATGTTTTCATTTTTTGCAACTTCTGAAAATTCTTTCACAATATTTTCAACAATCAAGTGTGCAGTCGTTGTAGAACCAAACTCATACATATTACTCATCAAGATGGTGCAAAGTCCATTCATCGTTCCATTTACACATGCTTTCTTATAAATGGCGAATAGAATATTCTCAGAGTAAGACGCATTTAACCCCCCGCTGTTCAATACCTCAACGATTTCTTCGGCATTCGCTTTTGCCTCTGGTGTATCTACTAAGTTCTTCAAAGCTACCGTTCCACTACCGAAGAGTTTCACGCGACCCGGGCCTTCCATTCCAGCAGTCCACATCGTGTTCCCAATAAAGATATCTTCTTTTGGAACAAATTGTTCAATTACTTCTTCGTGTCCAATACCATTGAGTAAGCAAAGGACTCTTGTTTCATCATGAATGACTGGTTTCAAATCTGTTAGCATGCTTTCTAATTGCATCGCTTTTGTAAATAAAATAATCAGGTCACTCGTCATTTCTTCTGTGACTTCACTTTGAAGCACCGCTGGTAATTTTACAACGATTTTTTCTCCATTATAGTTTGCCTTTAGTCCTTCTTTTTGAATGGCATCCACATGATCTTTCCATCCATCGACTAGGAGCACTTCATGCCCTGCTTGATGGAGCATTAACCCAAAGCGACTTCCCATGGCGCCAGCACCTGCGATTGTAATTTTCATCGTAATTCCTCCTTTATATTAAAAAAAACTTATTGTTTCCGTCTTTATTCTTTGTTACAATTATTGTGTAGTATTTCACTTAAGAAAACAGGAGATGTCAAATGGATATTAAACACCTACACTACTTCATTAGTATCGTTGACCATGGCGGATATTCCAATGCCGCTCGTAGTTTATTCATTACGCAACCCACCCTTTCTCAAACCATAAAAAAATTAGAATCCGAATTACATACTCCGCTTTTTATTCAGCAAACTAACAATAGTATTCGACTGACTGAAGCTGGACAGCTCTTATACGATAATGGTAAGAAGATCATTTCTCTAATGGAAGGGACTGTGGCTCAAATTCATGAGCTTAATCACCCTCAAAAAGAAACGATTCGAATTGGGCTACCGACACTTTTTGCGATCAAATTAATGCCCGAGTTCTCGCGTTTTATGATGTCGCATCCTTCGATTCACTTAACGATGGTACAAGGCGGTTCGCGTGAGCTTCAAACTGCACTGGTAAATGAAGAAATCGACCTTGGTGTTCTCTCATTTCCAAAGATTGAATCCAATATTGTGATTGAACCGTTCCAACAACATTTCGCTGGTTATCAGGCGAGTCTTGTCGTTCCTAAGGGTCATCCCCTAGCTTCGAGAGACTCTGTTTCCTTTGAAGATCTGAAGGAGGAACGTTTTAGCACCTTATCTGAACACTTTATGCTTGGAAAATTATTACACCACCGCTCTAGACATTTTGGTTTTGAACCGAATATCGTTTACGTAGACGACAACTGGGAAGTACTCCTCGCCAGCCTTGCAACCTTTAACTCCGTTTGCATCATGGCACTGGAATATAAAGAGTTTTATTCAGATGACGAACTCGTATGGATTCCTCTCATCGATAAAAATGGATTCTTCCCTATCGGAGTTGCTTATCGTCCAAACGAAAAATATTCGCAAAACGTCTTAGAACTCATTGAATTATTACGAACTTTATAAGGATTCCTCTGTTTTTATTGTACCTTCCTTGTGAACTTTTTACCAATTGATTTTTCTTATAGTTGTATTAGTTTTTCTTATAGAACAACAAAAAAGGAACGAACTTCTCTCAAAGTTCGTTCCTTTTACTTTTCAATTCATTGAACTAGATTGCCCAGTCTCCGTTACGGAAGATTGGAACAACAGTACCGTCTTCACGGATACCATCTACGTTCATTTCTGGTCCACCGATCATGAAGTCTACGTGAACATCAGCACGGTTTAATCCAGCTTCTCTTAATTCTTCTTCAGTTTCGAAGTTTTCTCCACCTTTAACACTTGTTGCATAAGCAGAACCGATTGCTAAGTGGTTTGATGCATTTTCATCAAATAATGTGTTGAAGAATGTAATGCCTGATTGTGAGATTGGTGATGGGTCACTTACTAACGCTACTTCACCTAATCCACGAGCACCATTGTTTTCGAATACTAAGTCTTTCATCACTTGGTCGCCTTTTTCAGCAGAAACTTCTGTGATTTGACCGTCTTTGAAAGTTACTTTGATGCCTTCGATAATGTTTCCGTTGTAGCTTAATGGTTTTGTACTTGATACATATCCTTCAGCTACGCGGAAGTCAGGAGCTGAGAAGACTTCCTCTGTTGGCATATTTGCGATGAAGTGTTCTCCTTGAGCGTTCAAGCTTCCAGCACTTTCCCAGACATGGTTTTTAGGCATTCCAAGAGTTAAGTCTGTTCCTGGTGCAGTGTAGTGTAATTTTACGAATTGTTCTTTGTTTAAAATAGCTGCTTTAGCATCTAATTTTTCTTCGTGTTCTTTCCATGCTGCCACTGGATCATCCGCATAAACACGGCAAGTTTTGAAGATTTGATCCCATAATAAATCTACTGCTTCTTCATCAGTTGCTGCATTAGGGAATACTTTTTTCGCCCATTCTTTACCAGCTGCTGACGCTACTGTCCAGCTCACTTTGTTGGCTTGTGTTGCTGTACGTAATGGTTTTAATGCAAGGCTTAATGCTTTTGCTGATTGTTGTAGACGTTCTGCTGAAACGCCAGCGAATGCATCTGGGTCAGCTGAACGAACGTTTAAGCGGCTTGCTTTCTTTTCTAATAAGTAGTCCATTTCTGCTACACGGTATTCTGGAACGTTTGTGATACGGTCTTCTGCAGCATGTAATAAGCGTTCACGGCCTACAAAATCGTCAGCCCATGATACGATTACTTCACTTGCTCCGTGTGCATAAGCTTCTTTTACTAATAAACGAGCTAAAGGTGCTTGGTCTACGTCAATCACAATATTGACAGTGTGACCTGGTTGCACGTTAATCCCTGTTGAGATTAATAATTTAGCGTATTTTTCTAAGTTTTTGTCGAAATCTTTTAATACCATATTGACACTCCTTTTAATATAACTACTTTCATCCTATCATATTTCTAGTCGAAATTCTTATAAAACACTTCATCTAAGTATAACCCATGAGCAGGCGCTGTTGGGCCAGCTGCATTTCGGTCCATCGCTTCCAAAATTTGCTTCATCTCTTCCACTTCACGTAAGCCATCTCCAATTTGAAGCGCAGTTCCTACAAGAATGCGAACCATATTGTAGAGGAACCCTTTTCCTTCAAACGTGAAGATTAATTCGTCGCCGTGACGAGCCACTTCTGCTTTTGTGACCACTCGTACTTTAGAGTCTTTATCGCTTTTAGTCGAGCAAAAACTTGTGAAGTCGTGTTCTCCAATCACCGTTTCAAACGCCTTGTTGATGCGCTCTACATCAGTCTTGAATGGGTGATGCAGCTCATATTGACGACGAAATGGACTCTGAACAGCAGCCGTCGTTACTTTATAAATATAACGTTTGCCAGTCACACTATAGCGCGCGTGAAACTCTTCAGAGACCGCTTCTGCAGAAACAATCCGGATTGAAGTTGGTAATAAACTGTTCATCGCACGAATAAGAGAAGCTGCCTCAATAGCTTTTGGATAATCGATATGAACGACTTGACCTTTGGCATGCACTCCAGAATCAGTACGACCAGAACCACTAACAGGAATATATTGGCCCTTTGTCATCTTCTTCAAGGCTTTATTCAGTTCTGCTTGAATGCTATTCCCATTCTCTTGCACTTGAAATCCAACATAGGGCGTACCATCATATTGAATCGTGAGTTTATATCGCTGCATCCTTTTCCCTTCTTTCAAAAAAGAGCTTGACAAGTCAAGCTCCTTATTTTTTTATGCTTTTAATACAAATAATAAAATGGTTACAACCACTAGGGATAATCCCGCAATGGCGTCACGCATTTCATAGTTCAGAACACGGTACTTACTACGTCCGTCTCCTCCTTGATATCCACGTGCTTCCATGGCTGTTGCCAGGTCTTCGGCACGGTTTAATGAGCTGACAAATAGCGGAATTAAGATTGGGATAATCGCCTTCATTTGTTCGAAGAGATTTCCTTCTCCAAAATCAACCCCACGAGCTCGTTGCGCATTCATGATTTTTTGTGCTTCGTCCATTAATGTTGGAACGAAACGTAGTGCAATAGATAACATCAATGCTACTTCATGCACTGGGAATTTCACAACGGCTAACGGCTTCATCACCGCTTCAATCGCATCCGTTAATTGCAATGGTGCAGTTGTTAATGTTAATAGCGTTGAGAACGAGATAATTAAAACGAATCGTAAGAAGATGAATACCGCGTTAATAATCCCCTCAGACGTTACTTGAATGAATCCCCATTGGAAGTAGACGTCTCCACCACTTGTAAATAAGATTTGAAGCGCAACTGTAAATAGAATCACCCAAATTAATGGTTTGATCCCTTTCCAGAAGAATCCTAATGGAATCTTCGATAAGAGCAACGCAATCAATGTATAGCCGATTAATAAGCCATATGTTACCCAGTTATTCGCCAAGAAGATGACTAATACGAAAACAAATGTTCCAATCAATTTTGTTCTTGGATCGAGTTTATGAATCCACGAATCGCCTTGTAAGTAGCGACCTAAAATAAGTTTATCGAGCACTTATGTCACCTCCGTTTTTCGAATGTGACACAAGTAAGTCTGCTAAGGCTTCCAAGTTCATTGGACGAGCGTCTGTTTGGAATCCTTTTGCTTTCAACTTTTCGACAAATTGAACCGTCGAAGGCAAGCCTAGTTGTTTTTCTTGTAACCAAGCAGCATCCGCAAACACTTCTTCAGGAGTCCCTGTTTTTACAACTGTTCCTTTTTCACAAACAACCACGTAATCCGCATAATCGCTAACGTCATTCATTTGGTGTGTTACAAGAACGATTGTAATGCCTTTTTCGCGTTGCAGATTTGCAAACATCTCCATCATCTCAAAGCGACCTTTAGGATCTAATCCCGCTGTCGGTTCGTCTAAGACTAACACTTCTGGTTGCATCGCTAACACGCCAGCTATCGCTACACGTCGCATTTGTCCTCCAGATAAATCGAATGGTGACTTATGTAAGACCTCTTCAGGAAGTCCAACAATCTTTAGAGTTTCTTTCGCTAGCTGATTCGCCTCTTCTTCACTTGCTCCGAAGTTCTTTGGTCCGAAAGCAATATCTTTTTCAACTGTTTCTTCGAAGAGTTGTGATTCCGGAAACTGGAATACGATACCGACTTTTTGGCGCAGTGGTTTCAAGTCTTTATTGCTCGTTTCAGAATCAACTACACGATCCCCAAGCGTTACTGTACCAGTTGTTGGTTTTAGTAACGCATTTAAGTGTTGTAAAATAGTCGATTTCCCAGAGCCTGTATGTCCGATAATTGCTGTGTACTTTCCTGATGGAATCTCAAAGTTCACGTCAAATAGCGCACGTGTTTCAAAAGGTGTGTTTGCCTGGTATGCGAAATTTACTTCGTTAAAACGGATGTCCATAACCATTCCACCAACCCTTCTTCATCAAGATACGCTTCAG
Organism: uncultured Streptococcus sp.; assembly: GCA_916050055.1. Lineage (GTDB taxonomy): Bacteria > Bacillota > Bacilli > Lactobacillales > Aerococcaceae > Granulicatella. The sequence continues at coordinate 4,563 of CAJZJY010000001.1, read as the reverse complement.
GAACTTCCATCCCTTTTTCGCGAAGTACTTCGATTAATTTCTCAGCAAACGGCACATCGAGTCCCTTTTCAACAAGCTTCGTACCTAATTTGAAAATTTCTTCAGGGGTTCCAATTTGTTGAATTTGACCTTGTTCCATTAACACAATACGGTCCGCTTGTGCTGCTTCATCTAAATCATGTGTAATCGAAATGACAGTAATATTCTTTTCTTTATGCAACTTTTGAATCGTCGCAATCACTTCCATACGACCTTTTGGATCCAGCATTGAAGTGGCTTCATCCAAAATAATCACTGAAGGTTCTAGTGCTGTTACCCCAGCAATCGCAACCCGTTGTTTTTGACCTCCTGAGAGTCGAGCTGGTTCCTTTGTTCTGAAGTCGCTCATTTTTACCATCTCAAGAACACGTGTCACACGTTCTAGCATTTCTTCTCGAGGCAAGCCGATATTTTCTAACCCGAAAGCGATGTCGTCTTCCACCGTTGTCCCAACAAATTGATTATCCGGATTTTGGAATACCATTCCAACTGCGCGTCTAGCGTCGTATACCGTTTCATCATTTAAAAGAACGCCATTAATGAATACTTCTCCGCTACCTGCTTCGATAAGACCATTCATGACTTTTGCTAGTGTTGATTTCCCAGAACCATTGTGGCCGATAATCGCTAACCACTCCCCACGGTTAACCTTTAAAGAAACTCCAGCTAGAGCTTCTCTAGCATCTTCTTCGTGATAACGGTAATGAATATTATTTAACTCAATAATTGTTGATTGCAACGGGGACACCCCTTTCCCTTATAACTATGTATAAAAATATGTATAAATAAAAAAATACACTTTTTCATGATGAAGTGCTCCCCCGCCAAAAACTTGGCGGGAAAACAACGAGCTAGACTAAATAATCTGAGAAAGAATAAGGCTACCTTTTCAGTAGCCCCAGACTTTCCATCTTATAAGCAAGATGATTATTACCATCATGACGCTCTTTTCAACCATCGAAAAGTGTTCGATTGAATGTTTATTAAACTAATTCAATGATAACCATTGGTGCAGCATCGCCACGACGAGGTTCAGTTTTAAGAATACGAGTGTATCCACCTTGACGTTCGCTGTAACGTGATGCTAAATCATTAAATAATTTTTGTAACGCTGTTTCAACAACGATTGATTCGCCTTCTTCACGAACATCTGCTACTTCGTTACGTACAAATGCAGCTGCTTGACGGCGAGCATGTAAGTCACCACGTTTACCTAAAGTAATCATTTTTTCTACAGTAGAACGGATTTCTTTAGCACGAGCTTCAGTTGTAACGATACGTTCGTTAATAATTAAGTCAGTTGTCAAGTCACGTAATAACGCTTTACGTTGTGAACTTGTACGTCCTAATTTACGATAAGCCATTTTTAATATTCCTCCTTCTTAAGAGTTTCTATTAGTCTTCACGACGTAAGTCTAAATTTAAATCGATTAATTTTTGTTTCACTTCTTCAAGCGATTTACGACCTAAGTTACGAACTTTGATCATTTCCGCTTCAGACTTGCTTGTTAATTCATGTACTGTGTTAATTCCAGCACGTTTTAAGCAGTTATATGAACGAACTGATAAATCTAGTTCTTCGATAGTCATTTCAAGAAGACGTTCTTTTTGAGTTTCTTCTTTTTCGACCATGATTTCCATAGGATGTGCTTCATTTGTTAAATTAACAAAGATATTTAAGTGCTCTGTTAAGATACGAGCCGCTAAACTAACAGCATCTTGAGGAGCGATTGAACCATCTGTCCATACATCAAGAGTTAGTTTATCATAAATATTTTTTTGACCAATACGAGTGTTTTCGACTTGGTAGTTCACTTTACTAATCGGAGTATAAATAGAATCAATTGGGATTACACCAATTGGCATATTATCAGATTTATTGTAGTCAGAGCGAACATATCCACGACCATTTTTAGCATTCATACGAACATGGAAGTGATATCCTTCAGCTACTGTACAGATATATAAATCAGGGTTTAGAACTTGAATGTCGCTATCATGTTTGATATCGCCTGCAGTTACTACCGCTGGACCTTTAACATCAATTTCTAATACTTTATTTTCATCTTCAGTGAAAGACTTCAATGCAATTTTTTTAATGTTTAAAATAATTGCAGCTACGTCTTCAACCACGCCATCTATTGTTGAAAATTCATGTAAAACGCCATCCATTTGGATATCTGTTACTGCAGTACCAGGGAGTGACGATAATAAGATTCGGCGTAATGAGTTCCCTAAGGTAGTACCATAACCGCGTTCAAGTGGCTCAACAACGAATTTACCAAACTTTGCATCTTCGCTGATTTCGATCGTTTCAATTTTTGGTTTTTCAATTTCGATCATGTTTTTTACCCCTTTCAAAACGTACGTTCAATGTGCGATTGTCCGACAAAATTCAACAATAACAATCCATTACACACGACGGCGTTTTGGAGGACGACATCCATTATGAGGGATTGGTGTTACGTCACGAATTGCTGTCACTTCTAATCCAGTAGCTTGTAATGAACGAATAGCAGCTTCACGACCTGAACCAGGACCTTTAACAGAAACTTCTACAGTTTTCATTCCATGCTCCATTGAACCTTTTGCAGCAGATTCAGCAGCCATTTGAGCAGCAAATGGTGTTGATTTTTTAGAACCTTTAAATCCTAAAGCACCTGCAGAAGACCATGAAACAGCATTACCATGAACGTCTGTAATCATAACAATTGTATTATTAAATGTTGAACGGATGTGTGCTACACCAGATTCAATATTCTTTTTCACGCGGCGTTTGCGTACAACTTTCTTTGCCATGAAGAATTAACCTCCTTCTTCTCTAAATTATTTTTTCTTACCTGCAATAGCCTTAGCTGGGCCTTTACGAGTACGAGCATTATTTTTTGTATTTTGACCACGAACTGGTAAACCACGACGGTGGCGAACTCCACGGTATGAACCAATTTCCATCAAGCGTTTGATGTTTAAGTTCACTTCACGACGTAAGTCACCTTCAATTTTTAGTTTATCCACTTCAGCACGGATACGGTCTAACTCATCGTTCGATAAATCGCGAACACGAGTATCTTCACTAACGTTAGCAGCTGCTAAGATTTGTTTTGAAGTAGTAATACCGATACCGTAAATATAGGTTAAAGAAATAACAACACGTTTTTCACGTGGAATATCCACACCTGCAATACGAGCCATACTAATGAGTACCTCCTTATATATTATCCTTGACGTTGTTTATGTTTGGGATTTTGACAAATCACCATAACTTTACCATTGCGTTTAATTACTTTACATTTTTCGCAAATTGGTTTTACTGATGCTCTAACTTTCATTTAAGTTCCCTCCTCTATTTCATTAACGGAGTCCATTATTTAAAGCGATACGTGATTCTTCCGCGCGTTAAATCGTACGGTGATAATTCAACCGTTACTTTATCGCCCGGTAAAATTTTAATGTAGTGCATCCGGATTTTTCCAGATACATGCGCTAAAACCTCATGACCGTTTTCAAGTTCGACCTTGAACATCGCATTCGGTAATGTTTCATTAACAATACCTTCAATTTCAATTACGTCTTCCTTTGCCATGTCTCATCCTCCTTACTTGTAAAAAGTTTTTACGGATTATTTGACGGACTTCTACCGTTATCTAACTTTCTAAGTATACCATTTTAGCTACCATAATTGCAAGATAACAGGCAGTTCCTAGCGAGGTTCGCCCATAATTGATTGAATTGTTTTGAAGAGATTGTCAATGCCGCTTTCTCCATCAACATTACGTAATAAGCCTTTTGCATTATAGTAGTTTAAGATTGGTTTTGATTGTTCAATGTTAATTTGAATTCGATTTTCCACTGTTTCAGGTTTGTCGTCTTCACGTTGATAGAAATCATGAGAACCACAACGATCACATGTACCTTCTACTTTAGGTGGATTATTTGTTTTGTGGTAAGTTGCACCACAGTTACGACAAATAATTCTTCCTGTTAGACGTTGCATTAAGATTTCTGGGTTCACTTCGATGTTAATCACTGCATCGATTGAGCGGTTTAATTCCGCTAAGATTTTATCAAGTGCTTCCGCTTGTGCTTGAGTACGTGGGAAACCGTCCAATAAGAATCCTTTTTCTGTATCGGCTTGTTGTAAACGTTCCTTTACAATGCCGTTTGTAACTTCATCAGGTACTAATTCGCCTTTATCCATGAATGATTTAGCTTTTAGACCTAATTCAGTTTCTTGTTGCATAGCAGCACGGAACATATCTCCTGTTGAAATATGTGGAATTCCGTATGTAGCAACGATTTTTTCTGCTTGAGTACCTTTACCTGCACCAGGTAGACCCATTAAGATAATGTTCATAGTTGCCTCCTAGAATCATAACTGAAGAACTGACAAAACGCATTGCTGCATCTTGTCAATTTCTCCCATTATTCCTCAATAAATCCTTTATACTTACGTTTAATTGTACGTCCTTCAATTTGTCGGCTTAACTCTAACGCTACCCCAACAACGATTAGAAGGTTTGTACC